>JBKJPN010000104.1:0-3495 GCA_046595125.1 Ferruginibacter sp. | reverse complement strand
GAGTTCCCTTTTCTTCCATTTCTCTAACCCTTGTAAAGCATGTTATACAGCTAAAAATTAATTCCCATATCGTTCTTAAAATGCTGCAGCGCCCGGTTGGCTGAATGATCCATAATTTATAAAATTTAAAACAGCAAACAACAAAAAATAAAAGTGAAAATACTTCTTTAGCATAATACAGTCTTCATAAGCGGCAATAAAAAACGGGTAATAAATTACCCGTTAAATATAAAAATTCTAAATCAGTTATTTACACTTATACGAAAAACTAAGTTTACTTTTTGGCGCTGGTACGCTTTGCTCTGCATCGCCGTTCATTATTACACTCAATACATAAGTATCACGACTCATAATATAGTTACTGAAAGAAGAAACAGTTGAATCTCTTAAAACATTGCCCGGATCATAATTTCTCACCGTTATTCCTCTTACTGCATTATAAGGTCTTAAACCAAAATCGTAAAACTGGGTAAAATTTGGATAGTATTTTTCATCAGGGAAAATATAAATATACCTCTTGGGCACAATGTTGTTATAGTAAGTAACAGTAGCATTATGGCTTGTATCCCCGTTCGTAAGGTCGATAACTGCCATTCCGGTAAGATTGCCACCAACATAAGCATAATCAACACGCTGATAAGGTATTGTTGGCGCCCCGGTAAATGCGTAATTTTTTTGAATAAGATAACCCGAAGCTGAATACAAATAAACTACATCAAATTGTGGCGAAAGTGGATCTGTTGGATCGATAAGACCATGCAATTTTAAAATACGCTTATTAATATCAACCGTAAAATACTCGTTGGCATTTATATAAATTGTATCATTCGTTATCACCGGATCAGATCTATACTCAATGGTATTGCTTACGCTGTCGAACTTGGTAATTTGGGTTACATTATCCAGACTATTTATACTGGCAAATAAAGCCCCAAGCCCCGTATTAGTTGCAGTATCGGTGTAAGAAATTTTACTTATCCGGCAATTTATACCAACAATTAGTTCATTGGGAGCGCCGCTGTTTTCCAAACTATATTCTTTTTCGCAGGATACGAATGTAGCTGCCAAAAGAAAACTTAAACTGTAAAGGACTATTTTTTTCAATACCATTTTTTAAAGATAACAAATTTGAAATTTATCAATATTGAAGGCTGTCAATTTAACGATTCAGTAAGCAGTTATTGTATAAGGGTTAAGTTAAAAGTCTTCATATGCTGAATTAATTAAAACTAAAGATATGAATTTTATGAAACCTGCGACTCATCATTTACCAAAGCATTGGTTTCTCTTACAGGATGAGTTTCATCAACATTATGCTGCTTGAAAAACCTTTTTTGAAAAACTAAAATGCTAAGAACACCTGTTGTAATAGACGCGTCGGCTATATTAAAGATGGGCCTGAAAAACTCAAAATTATCGCCGCCCCAAAAAGGAAACCAGGTAGGAAACTTACCATGAATAACGGGGAAATAGAGCATATCCACCACATTGCCATGCAAAAATGATGCATAGCCGTTGGAGGAGAATTTGGCCAATCCGTTATAACCTACATATTCATTTATTGTTGGATCCACGGTCATTCCTTTATCAAAAATCAGTCCGTAAAAAGAAGAATCGATTAAATTACCCAAGGCACCGGCATAAACCAGTGCTGCACAAAATATAAATCCGCGGTGATGTTTTTCTTTAATTATTTTGGCAAGATACCAGGTACCAAAAATTACAGCACCCATTCTGAATATGGTCAGCGCCATTTTACCCCAGTTGCCGCCAAATTTCCATCCATAGGCCATGCCGGGGTTTTCAACAAAATATAACTGAAAACCGCTGCCAATTACCTGGTGCGATTCATTGAGGTGATAATTAGTTTTTATCCAGACCTTTAATGCCTGGTCGGCAATAATTATCAATAAGATGATGAATGTTACGTGTCTTGCTTTCATAATGAGTGGCAAAGATATGGTTTTGAGTTTAGAGGTTTAGGGGTTTAGGGGTTTAGAGGTTTAGGGGTTTAGGGGTTTAGGGAATAGTTTTATAACTAAAAAATTCAAACTAAACTTCTAAACTACTCAACTCCTAAACTTATTCTTCAAAATAAACCCTTTTTACCCGTTGCGAAATTCCCGTTAAAATTTCATACGGAATACTGTTGGCCATATTAGCGAGTTCGTTAACGGGCAGTTCGGCGCCAAAAACAATTACCTCATCACCTTCCTGCACTTCGGCGCCAGTAACATTCAGCATGGTCATGTCCATACAAACATTACCAATTACCGGCACTAATTTTCCTTTCACCCACATTTTTCCTATGCCATTACTTAACAGACGTGGATAACCATCGGCATAACCAATTCTAACGGTTGCTATAATTGAATCTTTGGCGGCTATTCCTTTGCGGCTGTAGCCAATACTTTCGCCTTCCTTAATATTTTTAATTTGAGAAATAGTTGTTTTAAGCGTGGTTACATTACGCAATTGCTGTTGAATAACAGGGTCGGCATCTACACCATACAAACCAATACCCAGCCTAATCATATCTAACTGCAATTTTTTGTGCCGATGGATAGCAGATGTGTTAGCAATATGCTTTATAAATGTATAGCCTGTTGCTTGTTGAATGACTTCGCAACTTTGTAAAAAAGAAGCTCCCTGTGCATTGGTAAAGTCGTCGTGCAAAACTGAATCGCTGGCCGCCAGATGAGAAAAAACAGACTGTATTTTAAAAGAATCCGAAGTTTTAAGCCTGTTGCATAATTCTGTAATATCCTTTGGCTCAAAGCCCAGGCGCCGCATACCGGTGTCTAATTTTAAATGAACCGGATAACTACTGATCCCGTTTTGTTTCAAATAATTTTCAAACTCGGTTAAAATGCCAAATGAAAATAACTCTGGTTCCAGATTATGCTGAACCAGTATATCAAAAGTAACAGCCTCCACATTCATCACCATAATGGGCAAAGTAATACCTGCTTTTCGCAATTCAACTGCTTCATCGGCATACGCTACAGCCAGATAATCTACATGATGAAACTGTAGAATATTGGCAATTTCGAAACTGCCGCTTCCATAGCTGAAAGCCTTTACCATGGCCATTAATTTAACGCCGGGGTTCAGCAGTTTTTTATACACATTTAAATTGTGTGTTACCGCATCCAGATTTACTTCCAATACAGTCTGATGGGTTTTTGATTCCAATAAATGACTTATCTGCTCAAACTCAAAAACACGGGCACCTTTAATTAAAATAGATTCGTTGTGAAAATGCTGACTGTGGAACTGCTTCTTAAATTCACTTGTTGAAGTATAAAATGCCTTGTTGGTTAGGTTGCTGAAAGCATCTTTATACTTATTTATATGCGGACCAATGCCAATAAAACGATTTACACTTTTCTTCTCAATAATGCTGGCTACCTCAGCATTATTGAGAAGAAAAGTGTAAATCGTTTTATTGGCATTGGTCCGCATATAAATAAGTATAAAGATGCTTTCAGCAAC
>JBKJPN010000040.1:0-10128 GCA_046595125.1 Ferruginibacter sp. | reverse complement strand
TTTAAAGCCGCTCAGAAAAAATATGCCGACCTCGTTACAGAAAACGGAGGTGAGGTTTTGCACAGTAACCCGTGGGGACTAAAATCACTGGCCTACCCCATTGACAAAAAGACCACTGGTCTTTATTGGGTAATGGAGTACAAAGCGCCAACCAGCTTCAATGAAAAGTTGAAAATTCAACTTTTACGTGACGAATCACAGATGCGTCACATGTACACTGCACTCGACAAGTACGCCGTCGATTACAATGCGAAAAAGAAAAGTGGCGGCAAATTTACTAACGAAAAATCACCTGTTTAATCATGGCAAAAAATGAAATAAAATATCTCACTGCCATTAAGCAGGAGAAACGCCCGAAAAAATACTGCCGTTTCAAGAAAATGGGAATCCATTATATTGACTACAAAGACGGAGAATTTTTGAAAAAATTCATTAACGAACAAGGTAAATTATTGCCTCGTCGCCTTACCGGAAACTCCTTGAAGTTTCAACGCAAGGTTGGTGATGCAGTGAAAAAAGCCCGTCAAATGGCTATTTTACCATACGTTACGGATTTATTGAAATAAAGAAGGCCCCACTCCGGCCCCCTCTATCTCCCCCGAAGGGGGAGGAAATGGAGAAGAACGGGGCGGATTTGCAAGCGGATAAAATTTAAGTTCTTAAAACATTAATGGTTCCCCTTCGAGCTCTCTTCCCTTCGGGAAGAGGTTGGAGATGGGCCTATTTTCTTAACCACCCTAATCTTTGAGTAGAGAAAGCTGAGGTAAAACTTGGTTGGGTAAAAATGCAAAAACATGCAGGTAATATTAATACAGGATGTAAACAATTTGGGCGGCGTTAATGAACTGGTAACAGTGAAGAACGGATACGGCCGTAATTTTTTAATCCCTAGTAAACTGGCGATTGAAGCTAGTCCTTCTAACATGAAAATGATGGAAGAAAAGAAAAAGCAACAAGCTAAGAAAGAAGCTAAATTATTGGCTGAATTGAATAGCGTAATTGCTGTTTTAAATGAAGGTCCTTTAAAAATTGGTGCTAAAACTGGTACCAGCGGTAAGATTTTTGGTAGCGTAACTTCGGTTCAGGTTGCACGTGCAATCAGAGACCAGAAAGGTTATGAGATTGATCGTCGCCGTATCACCATTATTGATGAGATTAAGGAACTGGGTACATTTAAAGCGAATATTGATTTTGGCAACGGAAACGAAACTGAAGTTGAATTGGAGATTGTAGCTGAGTAATTCTTAATTACAAATTTATAGAGAGGTCCTGCTTTTAGCGGGATCTTTTTTTATTTGCAAAAGTCTCAAAGTATATGTTTTAATTGCCCTGCCCTTCAGGGCAGGGATTAAATAGTTACATGTAGAATGGGCTTTAGCCCAAAAATGATTTGGGCTAAAGCCCTCTATGTTTTATGATTCTTGTCCCTGCCCTAAAGGGCAGGGCAATGCAAAAGGGCGGGAAATGCAAAAGGGCGGGGCAATGCAAAATAAAGAGCATTGAAAATGGGACAAATCGCTGACTACTGTTTCATTAAGAAGTCACTCAACTCTTCGGCATTTGCACCGATTTTAGTACTCACTTTTTCTTTCTTGATTTGTTCCGCAACAGTTTCAGGAACTGGAACCTTTTCATTTATCAAGGGTTCAATAACATCATAAAACTTTACCGGATGTGCAGTTTCTAAAATAACACCCTTGCTGTTTTTATTTTGGGAAAGATATTGCTCTAAGGCGCTGTAAGCAACTGCTCCATGGGGGTCGAGCAGGTAATTATGGTTTTGATAAACTGACTTTAATGTTGCTTTTGTTTCTTCATCAGAAATGGTGTAACCGGTCAATGTACTTTTTAGCTCGCTAAATTGTTGCTGAAAAATTTCCATGATACGAATGAAGTTGCTTGGGTCACCAACATCCATGGCATTGGAAATTGTGGGGACTGCTTTTTTAGGTTGATAATTGCCCGTTTGTAAAAAATCAGGCACGGTATCATTTACATTACAAGCTGCAATAAAATGTTTGATAGGTAAACCTGAATGTTGTGCAAGCAGGCCGGCACAAATGTTTCCAAAGTTGCCGCTGGGCACAGTTACAACCGGAGGATTATTTCTATCCTGCCATTGCTTCCACAAATAAAAATAATAAAACTGCTGCGGCAGCCAGCGGGCCACGTTAATGGAATTGGCAGAAGTAAGTTTTATCTTTTTATTCGCCTCAACGTCTGCAAAAATGGTTTTTACCATTTGCTGGCAATCATCAAAACTACCATCAACTTCCAGCGCATGAATATTATTACCAAGTGTAGTTAGTTGTTTTTCCTGTACCGAGCTTACTTTGCCGGACGGATACAAAATAACAACCTCAACACCTTCTACATTATAAAAACCGTTGGCAACGGCACCACCGGTATCACCAGAAGTTGCAACTAATACAGTAATTTTTTCTTTGTTACCCTTTGCGAAATAACCAAGACAACGACTCATAAACCTGGCACCAACATCTTTAAAAGCCAAAGTTGGGCCGTGAAATAATTCAAGTGAAGAAATATCATCGGTAATTTTAACTAAAGGGATATCGAAGTTTATTGTTTCAGCTACAATCCTTTCCAGCTCAGCTTTAGGAATAGTATCACCGATGTAGGGAGAAATTACTTCTAATGCAATGGCTTCGTTTGAATATTTCTCAATATGCTCTATTAATGCTTTGTTTACTTGTGGAATAGTTTCAGGAAAATACAAACCCTTGTCAGGCGCTTGTCCGAGTACCGTTGCAGTAGCAAAATCTACAATTGGAGATTTTTTATTTAAACTGTAATACTTCATATTGATTTATTCGCTGCTAATAATTTTTACACCCTGTGGATTAATGGTAGTTATATAAGTTTTGTATTCGATACCCATCGATGAATAGACTTTTATCATTTCCTGCTCAACCTGTTTGGCAATAGTTTCATTTTCGCTTATCATAAATATAGATGGCCCCGAGCCTGAAATTCCGCCACCCAATGCGCCGGCTTCCTTGCACAAATCTTTTACAATTCCAAAGCCAGGAATTAAAATACTTCTGACTGGTTCTATAATTACATCTTCCAGCGAACGGCCAATTAATGGAATATCATTTTTTAAAATACCGGTAACGAGTCCGGCAATATTGCCCCACTGTTTAATAGCGTCTTTCAGTTTTACATCTTTGCGTAAAATTTGGCGGGCATCTGCAGTCTTAACCTCTATCTGCGGATGAACAACAGTTACAAACAAATCAGGCGAAGCCAATGAAATAATATCCAATGGAAAAGCCGAACGAACCAACGTAATGCCTCCGTAAATACATGGTGCTACATTGTCTGCATGCTTAACGCCAGTTGCCAGTTTTTCACCATTCATGGCAAATCTTACCAGGTCTTCGTTAGTAAAATGATTATTTAATAAATGATTGGCTGCAACAACAGCACCCGCCGAGCCTGCAGCGCTGGAACCCAGCCCACTACCGGGTTTAATATTCTTATGAACTGTAACTTTAAATCCAATTGGCTTTTCATAAGCTTCCATCAATGCCTGTAAAGCAACACCTGCAACATTCTCTTCAACAGTTTCCGGCAAACCAAAATTATCAGTATGTTTTATGTTGATGACAGGTTCATCAATCAATTCCAATTCCATAATATCGCAGGGATCATTTAATGCCATGCCCAAAATATCAAAACCACAAACAAGATTAGCAACTGTTGCCGGTACCGCTACTTTTATTTTTTTCATTCTTATTATATTAAATGGCAGCCGCTCTTATAATATCTGCAAATACACCCGATGCTGTCACAGCTGCACCAGCACCAGCTCCTTTTACAACCAATGGCTGATCGGGATAACGATCGGTATAAAACAACACCACATTATCCTTACCATACAAATGGTAAAAATCGCTTTGTTCATCTACCTGCTGCAAACCTACTGCTGCTTTACCGTTATCGTAGCTGGCTACAAATTTTAATTTTCTACCCGCAGCATTTGCAGCGTCAACCAGTTTTTTAAAATGGGCTTCTTCTTTTTCCATTGCTGTATAAAAATCTTCAACAGATCCAGTCATACAGCTTTCTCGCATAAAAGAATTATTGCTGATATCTTCCATCTCCATCAATTCACCCGACTCACGGGCCAGAATCATAATCTTACGCATTACATCTTTACCACTCAAATCCAGTCTGGGGTCAGGTTCTGTGTAACCCTCGTCCTGCGCCTGTTTAACAACTGATGCAAAACTGTTAGTACCGTTATAATTATTAAACACAAAATTCAACGTACCGCTCAATACTGCCTGCATGCGGTTTATTTTATCGCCGCTGTGCAACAAATCATTTAATGTACCGATGATGGGCAAGCCTGCACCAACGTTTGTTTCAAATAAAAACAGGCAGTTAAATTCTTTGGCAAGGTCTTTTAATTTTTTATAATAATTGTACGGCGATGAAGCTGCTACCTTATTACATGCAACCACCGAAATACTTTTTTGCAGCAAATCGCCGTAAACTGTTGCCAGTTCATCATTTGCGGTAATATCTGCAAATACCGAGTTACGCAAATTTTTGTTTTGAATGGTTGAAACAAATTCATCCAGCTTCATTGCTTCACCCTTTTGAATTTCGTCTCTCCAGTTTGCAATATCAATACCTTCTTCATTAAAATACATTTTTTTGCTGTTGGCTAAACCAACCACTCTTATCTGAATTCTTAAATGCTCTTGTAAAAATTTCTTTTGTTGAATCAGCTGTGCAATTAGTTTGTCGCCAACATTACCCAAACCGGCAATAAATAAATTCACCTGCTTGTAAGTGGTTTCAAAAAACTCCTCATGTAAAACGTTGATTGCTTTTTTAACATCAGCAGTGCTGATTACAGCTGAAATGTTTCTTTCAGATGAGCCCTGGGCAATTGCACGAATGCTTACACCATTTCTTCCTAAAGCCGAAAACATCTTGCCGCTAATACCGGAATGGTTTTTCATATTATCGCCAACAATGGCTACAATCGATAATTCACTTTCAACGATAATCGGATCAACTTTGCCTGATTCTATTTCGTATGCAAAAGCATTGTCTATCACTTCTTTTGCTTTGCTACTTGCGTATTCATCTATACCCACACAAATAGAATGCTCCGATGAACCCTGCGTTATCAGTATCACATTAATAGATGCATTGGCCAATGCCTCAAATAATCTTTTTGAAAAACCAGGTATGCCCACCATACCGCTACCTTCCAGGCTCAGCAATACAATTTTATTGATGCTGGAAATGCCTTGTATGCTTGAGCCTGTTGATGTCGCTTCATTTTTAATGACTGTACCAATTTCGTCAGGTGCAAATGTATTTTTTATCCAAACGGGTATCCCCTTTTTCATCACCGGCTGTATCGTTGGCGGGTAAATTACTTTAGCGCCAAAATGCGAAAGCTCCATCGCTTCTTGGTAAGATATCTGCGGAATGTGTTTTATATTATTTACCAGTCTTGGGTCTGCAGTCATCATGCCCGAAACATCAGTCCAAATTTCCAGCACCGACGCATCAAGTGCTGCGGCTAGAATGGAAGCTGTATAATCCGAACCTCCACGCCCTAAAGTTGTGGTTACATTATTTTTATCGGCAGCAATAAAACCCGGTAAAATAAATAATGAAGATGCTGAAGACGAAAAATACTCAGCAACTTTCTTTTCAGTTGCATTAAAATCAACAGCAGCCATTCCGTAATTACTATCGGTAATAATCAACTCACGGGAATCTTTCCATTCGACTGGTAAACCCGAAGCATTTAGTTTCGCAGCAATAATTTGTGAAGAGAGTAATTCACCATAACTAACAATCTTATCTTTTGTACGAGCCGATAATTCGCCCAGCAAAAAAATACCATTACAAATATCTTCCGCCTCGTTACATATTTTTTTTACCAGACTCAGCACAGCACTTTGCTGCTGAACAGGAATTAATTCTTTAACAGCATCAAGGTGTTTATTTTCTATCTCCAGCAAAATCTCTTTATACGATTCGTCATTTGCTTCGGCAAGTGCAGCTGTCTTTAATAACAAATCTGTAATGCCACCCAGCGCCGAAACAACAATTATTTTTTTTGAAAGAGAGCTACTGTTTTTAATAATCTCGATAACCTTATTTATATTTTCGGCGTTAGCAACCGAACTGCCGCCAAATTTTAAAACCTGCATATATTATTGTTTAAAGTTGAAAGTAAGGATATAATTCCGTTCTTCGGAAAGTAGCCTGAAGCCCAAAAGTTGATATGAAATTGTACAACCCTAACGGGTTGTTGTGGTAGTTGTGGCTACGTTAGTAACCATGTTGCCGTTAACGGCACCGATAGAAGAAATGATATGTTTTGCTGATATTTTCATTAACTAAGAGCAAGATAAGCAATAATAGTTAACTAAAACCATCGTACAAAAAATACTTAATGTACTGATTAACAGAGCTATATCGTTGAAATTGAGTCTGCTTAATTATTTTAACGGCATTTTGGCAATTTTATGTGGAAAAACCTATCTTTACTATGTAATTAATGGTTTTAGTTTTTCGCTATTGGCTGAAGTAGCTTTTTTGAAGTCCGATTCAGTTCATTGTAACAACTAAGTCATTACGTTTTTATTTATTAATTAAAAGTTTTTACAATGAACATTTATGTAGGTAATCTTAGTTGGTCTATGACTGATGAGGATTTAATGAGTCTCTTCACTGAACACGGTACTGTTACCAGCGCAAAAATCCTTAAGGACAAAATGAACGGTCGCAGCAAAGGATTTGGTTTTGTTGAAATGGAAGACGATGACGCAGCAAAAGCTGCAATCGCTGCCTTAAACGAAATTGAAGTTCAAGGCCGTAAATTAATCGTTAACGAATCACAACCACGTGCAGAGGGCGATCGTCCAAAGCGTAGTTTTGGCGGCGGTGGTGGCGGTCGCGGTGGATACGGCGGCGGCGGTGGAAATCGTGGCGGTGGCGGCGGTTATGGCGGCGGCGGCGGAAACCGTGGCGGTAACGGCGGCGGCGGCGGATATAAAAGAGATTATTAATCATCCCCATACAACGCATTTAAAAATCCTTTCGATTCGGAAGGATTTTTTTTGTTTACACTAAAACATTTTTATGCTCAGCAATAACGATATACTTAAAAAATTACGGATTGCACTTTCACTCCGCAACGACGACATTTTAGAAATACTAAAACTGGTTGACTTTGAAATTACCAAAGGCGCCCTCGGCGATTTTTTTAGAAATGAAGATAACCCCGGCTATGTGGAAGCAGGCGACCAGGTACTGCGTAATTTTTTAAACGGCCTCATCATTTATAAACGAGGAAAGCAGGAGGATGCTGAGAAAAAGCATGTAGAAAAAGAAGATTAGGATTCTTAAGAAATAGCTTCGCTATATTTTTATTTTGGTACCCAGCCCTGAAACTATATTCAGCTCCATTGGCGTCGCACTCTTGTACTTCATCTCCTTGTTGAACTTCTATCTGCTCGAAATTAAAGTACATCCCTCTATCCTCAGTATTTTATTTTAAATTACAACTCATAAAACTATACTCATGGGTAAAGGAAGATTGGAAGCATTCAGCGATGGTGTACTGGCCATCATCATCACCATCATGGTATTGGAAATAAAAGTACCACACAATGATGAACTAAGTTCACTAAAGCCATTATTACCAATTTTTTTAAGTTACATCCTCAGCTTTGTGTATATAGCCATTTACTGGAATAACCATCATCATATGATGCAGGCTACACACAAGGTTAACGGTCCTGTGCTTTGGGCAAACGTTCATTTACTTTTCTGGCTTTCATTGGTTCCATTTGCAACCGCCTGGATGGGTGAAAATCACTTTACAAAATGGCCTGTAATATTATATGGTTTTGTACTTATGATGGCAGGAGTTGCCTATTATTTTCTGGCGCATTGCCTTGCCAATCTGCATGGCAAAGACTCTGCACTGTCAAAAGCACTCGGAAAAGACTGGAAAGGAATTTCATCAGTAATCATTTACATAGTTGGCATTGGAGCCTCTTTTATTAATCCCTTATTAGGCTTTGGCCTGTATGTATGTGTTGCTGCAATATGGTTTATACCCGACAGGCGTATTGAAAAAAACCTGAAAGAATAATATCAGACAACTTTCTTCGGCGGCAAATCAAATGCAACAGCCTCATGTTCAAAATGTCCTTTATGGCTTCCATCGCAGAAAGGTTTGTTTTGAGACATGCCGCAACGGCATAAAGAAACAATCTCTCTTCCCTGCAGGTTATAAACTCCACCTTCTTTGTCGGTAATTTCAAAATCGCCTTCAATTTTTAAAGAGCCATTGTTGAGGACGGTTATTTTTGTGTTTGACATGTTGTTGCTAAATTTTAGTATGTCAAAATTATGTACTTAATCTGTATCTAACTGATTTTTTTATCCCAATTGCACGCAGTATGTGAAAGCCAATTTATCAATGCACATAATAAATCTTCAAGCTATTCTCAGATCTACATTATAGTTCCATCCGCATTTGGACTCCCCGAAACAATCTAAGCCCTTCCAACTTATCTATCGGGGTACATTTATTTCTATTATTTATCTGTGCCACATGAAGGTATATCATGGTGGTCTTGATATTTGCATGCCCCATTAATTCTTTTATCGTTAAAATATTTACGCCATCCTCCAACAAGTGGGTAGCAAAAGTATGCCGCAGGCTATGTACATTAATAGGTTTACAAATTCCTGCGAGTTGCGCTGCCCTTTTAACAGCCCATTGAACACTTCTTTGTCCATACTGATGTTCAAAATCAAAAAAAAATCGGGAAGAATTACTATCTCTGCCCTTACCTGGAAATAACCAGTTTTGCGGTTTCTGAATCCTTAAATAATTTTTCAAAATACCCGGTAAGATGTTACCAAGTGGCATATACCGGTCTTTTTTGCCCTTACTTTGGCGAACATGTAATACAGCCCTGTCCAGATCTATATCAGTAACTTTTATATTCCGTACTTCTCCGCAACGCAAACCGCATCCATATAACATGGCTATCATAACGCGGTGCCTTAACAGGCAAGGAATATTAAGCATAGCGCTCATTTCTTCTTTGCTAAGCACAATCGGAAGTTTCCTGCGCTTTTTTATTGATGGAAGTATGATATTGCTGTCGTTTAAACCTTCCATTCGGAAAACAAATCGCAAAGAATAAACAATGAATTTGAAATAATTATCTGAACCCTCTTCTACTTTCTGTTTAAACAAGTACAAATAACTTTCAATTTCATCTTGTGATAAAGTGGTAGGCAGTCGGTTGAAATGTATTGCCATTGCAGCAAGACTATGACCATAACTTCTACAGGTACTTTCTGCCCTGTCCATGATGGTCATTTTCCGAATGAATTTTTGATAAAAGGCTTCAAACCCTGGAACAGTCTGGCAAGCAAGTTGAACGGTTGTCATAATTTTTTGGCTGCCAAGGTACAATATCGAAAAGGAGTAGAGAATTTTAGACATAAAAAAACCCAACCAGTAAACTGATTGGGTTCTTTAAATGAATATGGCAGCTACCTACTCTCCCACATTGTTGTGTAGTACCATCGGCCATGAGGGGCTTAACTTCTCTGTTCGGTATGGGAAGAGGTGAACACCCTCGGCAAAACCACCATAAGGCGTTTTGTCGGGATCTAACTGTAAACAGTTAGGTTGACAATAAATAATGTGACATATTGGAATAAGAAGTAAAGTAGAGTAAAAAATTATAGTTATTCTTCCTAAGAAAAATAAAAAATAAAGCTTACGGGCAATTAGTACTACTCGGCTTTGATGTTACCACCTGTATACCTATAGCCTATCAACGTCATAGTCTTTGACGACCCTTAAAAGTAAACTCATCTTGAGGATGGTTTCACGCTTAGATGCTTTCAGCGTTTATCCATGCTGTACATAGCTACTCTGCATTGCACCTGGCGGCACAACAGATACACCAGCGGTACATACGACCCGGTCCTCTCGTACTAAGGTCATGTCCTCTCAATTTACTAGCGCCCATCACAGATAGGGACCGAACTGTCTTGCGACGTTCTGAACCCAGTTCACGTGCCACTTTAATC
>JBKJPN010000141.1:0-13250 GCA_046595125.1 Ferruginibacter sp. | reverse complement strand
TTCATCATCTGTACGGAAACTCTGGATGGCCAGTACCGGTCCAAAAATTTCTTCCTGTGCAATGCGGTTGCTTTGCGCCACATTGGTGAAGATGGTTGGCCTGCAATAAAAACCTTTCTTAGGCAGTTCGCATGAGCTCTGGTACATTTCCGCACCTTCCTGCTGGCCAATCTTAATGTAATTATTGATGATGTTTAATTGTTCTCTTGAATTAATGGCACCAATATCTGTGTTCTTATCCATTGGGTTACCAACGATTAGCGTTTCCAGTCTGTCTTTTAATTTACGCACCACTTCCTTAAACACAGATTCCTGTACATATAAACGTGAACCCGCACAACATACATGTCCCTGATTAAAGAAGATACCATTAATAACTCCTTCAACTGCCTGGTCAAGCGGCGCATCATCAAAAATTATGTTAGCTGCTTTTCCTCCTAATTCCAATGTTGCTTTTTTATTGGTACCAGCAATAGCACGTTGAATAATTTTCCCTACATCAGTTGAACCAGTGAATGCGATTTTATTTATATCGGGATGATTAACAATGGCTGCGCCTGTAGCGCCTGCACCGGTAATAATATTTACAACGCCGGGCGGGAGATCGGCTTCCTGAATTATTTCAGCCAATTTTAATGCTGTTAGCGAAGTGTTCTCCGCTGGTTTTAATACAACAGTGTTTCCGCAAGCTAATGCCGGTGCAATTTTCCATGCCGCCATCAACAATGGAAAATTCCAGGGAATGATTTGTCCTGCAACGCCCAATGGTGATGTTGTTCTATTTGGAAATGCGTATTCTAATTTATCAGCCCAGCCTGCATAATAAAAGAAATGATTGGCAGCGGTTGGTACATCGAAATCACGGCTTTCACGAATGGGCTTGCCGCCATCTAATGTTTCAATGATGGCAAATTCTCTTGCTCTCTCTTGAACCATCCTCGCTATTCTGTAAATATATTTGGCACGTTCCGCAGGCGGCATTTTTTTCCAGGTCTTGTCGTAAGCGCCCCTTGCTGCTTTTACGGCTTTGTTTACATCAGCCTGGTTGGCTTCCGCAATCATCGATAATTTTTCTTCTGTTGCTGGATTGATAGAAGCAAAGTATTTTTTGCTCGCCGGTTTTTCAAACTTACCGTTGATGTACAGATCGTATTGCGGATCTATTTTAGCACCAGCCTTACTCTCCGGGGCCGGAGCAAGTTTTCTTGCACTGTCGAATTTTAATTTGATGGTATTATTTTTTGTTTTAGCCATTGGATGTTATTTCGGCCTCACCCCAACCTCCCGATGATATCGGGAGAACTCGAATGGGCAGTTCATTAATTTTTATTTCTTTTCTTGTTTTGAACAATTCGCTTATATCTACTCCATTTTCTCCCCCACTGGGGGAGATAGAGGGGGCTTTAATCTATTGAAAAATAATTCGCACTTTGATAAACACCCGTCTTCTGTTTCATCAATTGCATCAGTATGTCATTTGCCAGACTGCTTGCGCCAAACCTGAACCATTCGTTGTTCATCCAGTCTTCGCCCAAAACTTCATTCAGCATTACCAAATAATGCAAAGCTAATTTTGAGGTGGAAATGCCGCCGGCTGGTTTCATGGCAATCTTCTTGCCCGTCTTATAATAAAAATCACGGATGGCTTCCAGCATAACTAACGTTACAGGCATGGTTGCCGCTGGCGAAATTTTTCCGGTTGAAGTTTTTATGAAATCTGCACCGGCATACATGGCAATATCACTTGCCTTGCGAACTTTATCATAAGTCACCAATTCGCCGGTTTCCAGAATTACTTTTAGTCTTGCATCACCGCAGGCTTCTTTGATGGCAGCAATTTCATCAAAAATAAAATTGTATTCGCCTTCTAAAAATTTTCCACGGGAGATAACCATATCCACTTCATCGGCGCCATTCTGCACGGCAAATTTTGTATCTCTTAGTTTAATATCAAGGGTTGACTGTCCGCTTGGGAAAGCCGTTGCAACGGATGCAACTTTTACGCCTGAATCGCCCAAGGCTATCTTTGCTGTTTTTACCATCGAAGGATAAACACAGATTGCAGCCACAGTTGGTAAACCGGGGTAGGCATCATGCAGATGTTGCGCTTTATAACACAGTTGTTTCACTTTACCCTGCGTATCTTTTCCTTCCAGCGTGGTAAGGTCAATCATATTCAGAGCAAGCATTAATCCGTTTATCTTGCTTTCGTTTTTTATACTTCGCTTGGTAAACCGGCTTGCTCTTTCTTCAATTCCCACCTGGTCAACATGAACAGGGGCGGAGAAGTCGGGAATTATTTTTGTTGCAATCATTCGTTATTTTTTTTGTCAGCCTAAGCTTGTCGAAGGTGGTTCAGGTTTATCCTATCCACATCATGTTTCGACAAGCTCAACATGACATTTCGTTTATTAAGAAGCAGTTAAAGCATCTAAAGATTTTACAATCAGTTTTTCAACAGCCGCGTTGCTGTCTTTCGAAAACTCTTTTACCACGCGGTTGGCAATGATGGCATTGATGCTCATGCATTCATGCCCCATCAGTTTGCCCAAACCATAAATGGCTGATGTTTCCATTTCAAAGTTAGTGATTCGGTGATTATTAAAATTGAAATGCGATAGTTTATCAACCAGGCCGGGACTGCTTAATCCCAAACGCAATACTCTGCCTTGTGGGCCAAAAAATCCGGGGCAGGTTACGGTGATGCCTTTGTGATAACCTTCGTTAAATTTATTTAAAAGCGTTTCGCTTCCACTAAAGGCATAGGGATTGGTAATGGAAGTATCTAATCCGGTCTGCTCAATAAATGCATCGGCCATGGCTTTATCATCTGCTGTCTTTTGATAGCTGTAAAAGTTGAGTAGATTATCCAACCCAAGCCCGTGTGTAGATGCTACAAAACTATCCACCGGAATATCAGCCTGTAATGAACCTGATGTACCAAAGCGAACGATATTTAATTTGGTAAGATTTTCTTTTATCAACCTTGTTTCAAAATCAATATTAGCGAGTGCATCCAGTTCATTAAAAACAATATCAATATTATCGGGGCCGATGCCGGTAGAGATAACCGATAGGTGTTTGTCGCCAATATATCCGGTATGCGTTACAAATTCACGATGTGATAAACGATGTGCAACTTTATCAAAGTGTTTGCTCACTTTTTCTACCCTGCCAGGGTCACCAACAACGATGATGGTTTCTGCAAGTTCTTCGGGGCGGACATCTAAATGATAGATACCTCCTCGGTCGTTGATGATTAATTCTGATTCTGCGATTCTTTGCATGGCTAAAAGTTAAAGCAGCAAATATACCGCTAAATGTAGTTAACAGGAAGTATTACAGTTTACAGGTTAAATAGAAACGGTATTATCAGGCAATGCATCCTAGCAGCCGACTAACTCTTCTGTAAAAAAAGTTTTATTCCTTTTAGTTCAGTCCTTTGTGAACTTGTTGAGTTTACAACAGTTAATAATTGCTGATAGTACATTTTTGCATTTTCCTTGCTGCTCGTTTTTTGTGCAGACAAACCAGCACCATAAAGTGCATTAAACCGGTTTGGATGTGTTTTAAGAACCGCTTCATATTCGGCTAATGCTTTTTCAGGATTGCCCATTTCCATCAACATGTCGGCTAATAATTCTCTTGCCGGAAGAATTTCACCGGGAGTTACGGGATGTTTTCCGGTTTTGTCTTCCAGTTCAGCTGCCAGTTCCATCAGTTTTATGGCTACTGCATTATTTCCCGATTTAAACTGTATCCATGCATCGCCTGTTTTAATTTGGATCAAAACCTGATTGGCTTTATAGTCATCCTTTTGTTTTACCAATTCAGCATGAATTGTGTTAAGATTTGCTAATTCAGTTTTTGCCTCGGCAATTTTATGAATATGGACAGCGCCCATCAGGCGGGCAAAATTATAAATAGCTTTTTGCCAGGGGAATTTGTTCCATTGCAAATTGGCAGGATAAAGGTTAAGATTTGCCGCTTCATCCCACAATCTGTTTTCCAGCACATAGCGTGAAGGAATGGCGGCAAAGGCATAAGCAACTTTAAAATTCGTAGGAGTCACTTCATTAATACTGTTTAAATAATCCCACTGTTTTTTTGCTGATATATTGTCTCCTTTTTGGAGATAAGCGTACATCAAATAATCAAGTCCATGAAGTTCCTCATCCCAATGACCTTTTAGACCCGCCGCCTCTGCATAACATTTGGCAGATGAAACCGAAACCAAATTGGATTTAATGCCTTCATCCCAAAGCCCCAGCCTGGTAAAAATATGTGAAGGCATGTGTAGTGCATGTGCCGAGGAGGGCGCAATGGAAGCATATTTTCTTGCAGCGGGCAAAGCCTTGCTGGCTAACTCCGGATAATCGTAAGTATGAATGATATAATGTACAATACCCGGATGGTTAGGTTCTCCGGGATAAAGTGTATTTAAGATATTACCTGCTTTTATTTGATTGCTATAGCTTTTATCAGCAGGGTCGGCGGATGCATCAAGTGACAGTGCATAAAAAATAGCGGCTTCTTTATCTTCAGGGTAGGCTTTATATATTTTTTCCATTTCCTTTTCAAACCTGATTGCCCTGCTACGATGATCAGTTGTTTTCCAGTTTGTATAAAATGCTGCTATGGCATTTATATATTCAGTTTCTCTTTTTGATTTTTGGGAAATGGATTGTGCAATTTCAACTGCTTTAGCTCCTTTTTTCAACTCTTCCTCTGTTGGCGGAGCCCATAACGGATGGTAATTACTCATAGCAACTCCCCAATAAGACATTGCACATCCGGGATCAACATCAATGATTCTTGCAAAAACTTTTTCAGCTTCATCGTATTCAAACGAATGCAATAAACCGATCGCAAGATCAAAATCTTTTTTTAATTTTTTGTTACAGGCCAGGTCAAATGTTACCAATCCAAATTGCTGATTAGCCGGTCCACATGAGATTACAGCACCCCTTTTGAGATTGATCTCGTTAATAATATCTGCTGATGGGCCTGAATTTTTAGTGTTACAGGAAGCAATAAAAATGAATAGTAATGCTGCATGCTGCAGTTTCGAATTGAAGAATGTACTTTTCATGATTGTAGTTTTAAATTAACTTATCCGGCGTAATCGGTAGTTCCCTTATTCTTTTTCCTGTTGCATTATATACAGCATTGGCAATTGCAGGCGCAACACCTACCAACGCAATTTCGCCAATACCTTTTGAACCCATGGGATTAATAATATAATCAGGTTGATCTGTAAACAACACATCTATTGTTGGAATATCGGCATGTACAGGAACATGATAATCGGCAAAGTTTGCATTGATGTAGCGGCCATATCTTGGGTCAATCAATGTTTCCTCGGTAAGCGCCATGCCAACACCGCCCACTGCGCCACCAACCATCTGGCTCCGTGCAGGATTGTAAGCAATAATCTTTCCGGCATCGGCTGTAGATACAATATGTTTAAGTTTGATAACACCGGTTAACGGGTGAACATGTAGTTTAATAAAGTGCACCGAAAAAGAATTCATGGTATATTTCCTGGCCTCAGCAGAAAGCCTTTCAGCATCTTTTACAATTTCAATTGCTGGTTTGTTAGTTTGTTTCAACAGGTCTGTAAAATGTATCCTTTTTGTTTTATCATTTTTAATAAAGATATCTCCGCCTGCATATTCAAGATCTTCAAGTTTTGAATTTTTAAAGGCAGATACATCACTCATGGCGAGTTCTTTTAAATTCTTTTTCATTTCATCACATACTGCTGTAATGGCTGTTCCAACTGCTGAAGTAGAGCCTGATCCACCCTGCATGGGTCCGGGAGGAAGGTCAGTATCGCCGAGTTCAAAATCAACTTTATTCTCTGCCAGTCCCATCAGTTCAGCTCCAATCTTAACCGCTGCCGTGGAGGTACCCGGCCCCATATCACTTACTGCACTTTGAAACACAATAGTTCCATCATCTTTTAAAATACCTCTAACAGATGCCTGTCCACGACCTGCGCCAAAAACTCCAACGGCCATGCCATAACCTACCAACATGCCATTTTCTTTAAGGCTACCGGGAACCATTGGCCGGTTACTCCAGCCAATTTTTTCTTTGCCCAATTGGTAACACTCTTTTAAAAATTTACTTGTCCAGGGTAGTTTGTTTACTGGATTGACATCAGTATGGTTGATCAGACGGAGTTCAATAGGGTCGATATTTAATTTGTACGCCAGTTCATCTATTGCACACTCCAATGCTACACATCCGGTAGCCGGGCCTGGCCCACGCATCCAGGTTGGAGTATTAATATCCAGCGGTAATAATTTATAGGTTGTATTAACATTAGGGGATGCATACATAAACTGAGAAGCGTTTACTATTCCTTCTCCAAAGTCTTCATATTTTGATGTATTGCTGATGGCGTGATGGGTGATGCCTGTTATCTTTCCATCTTTACCTGCACCAATGCCAATCTGCTGCCAGGCATAGGGACGGTAACCTACCATGGTAAACATCTGCTCTCTTGTTAAAACAAGTTTTACGGGACGCTTTAATTTTTTTGCTGCTATGCATGCGGCGGGCACATTGGGCCAACTTCGTAATGCAGATCCAAAAGCGCCCCCCACATTTTCGGTAATCA
The DNA here is from genome assembly GCA_046595125.1 of Ferruginibacter sp. Taxonomy (GTDB): domain Bacteria; phylum Bacteroidota; class Bacteroidia; order Chitinophagales; family Chitinophagaceae; genus Ferruginibacter. The sequence continues at coordinate 6,622 of JBKJPN010000141.1, read as the reverse complement.
CCCGTACATTTTTCTGATCCAGGTCAAAACATCCTGCCAACGCCGACTGTGTACTTTTAGGTCCCTGGGTTTTGTCGTACACAGTGAGTTTATCATCGCCATCCCAAACTGCAATTGTTGTCTGTAACTCCATCGGGTTATGTGTTTCGTAGGGAACTGTATATTCTTCTTCTACAAATACATCCGCATTTTTATAAACATCGGCATCACCACGTTTATAGTTGTTCATGTTTTTCAATTTGCTTTCATCGGTCTTTAATTTTTCAAAGTCGGCATCAAATGCTTCGGCAGTATATTCTGTTGTTACCAAAGATGCTGCATGCACTGCACGTTCCAGCGTATCAGCAATTACCATGGCAATGGGCTGACCATTGCTTACTACTTTGTTATCGCCAAAAACTTTTAATCCTCTCCATTCGTATCCTTTTTTGGCTGGATCTTTTGCATAGGGATTATAACCCGGCACATCAGGGCAGTTTGCGTAATTAATAACATCCAAAACACCAGGCGCATTTTTGGCTTTAATGATGTTCATGTTTTTTATTGTACCGCCGGCAATAGTGCTGCATACGAAAACAGCATACGACATGTTGGGCAGCTTATGCTCTGCAGAGTATTTGGCTTTGCCGGTTACTTTGTCGATGCCGTCAACTCTGTCATCAACAAAAAAGCTATCGGCAAATAATAATTCTTTATCCATGATATGGTTTTATTCATTTTGTTAACTGTGTTTAAAAAAATCAGGCAGAGGCGTTGGTTAGAGCTTCAATAATTGCGGCCTTACCTAATTTTATTTTAAACTTATTATGCTCAAACGTTTTAGCATTTTTCATTGCCATGTCAGCAGCTTCTTTAAAAACCTGCGCTGTCGCATTTTTTCCTTTCAGATAATTTTCAGCTTCTGTCAACCTCCATGGTTTGTGCGCCACGCCACCCATAGCAAGATTCACAGATTTTACTACTCCGCCATTAACTTCCATGGCAATAGCAACCGAAACCAATGCAAATGCAAAAGAAGCCCGGTCTCTTATTTTGAAGTAATGATTTTTGTTGAATGAGTTAACAGGAATATGAATGGCTGTGATCAATTCGCCGGGTTGCAAATTATTATCCAGTTCAGGAGAATTACCAGGCAAGCGATGAAAATCTACAAAGGAAATTTTTCTTTCAGTCTTTCCATTGCTGAGATGAACCGTAGCATTTAATGCAGCCAGCGCCACACACATATCACTAGGGTGTACCGCAATACATGTATCGCTTGCTCCAAAGATGGAATGCATTCGGTTGTAACCTTGTGCAGCACCGCATCCGCTTCCGGGTTCACGTTTGTTACAAGGCATTACCGTATCATAAAAATAAGTACACCTTGTTCTTTGCATCATGTTTCCGCCAACGGTTGCCATGTTGCGTAACTGTGCCGATGCGCCTGCATTTAATGCCTGTGCAAGCAGCGGGAATCTCGTTTTTACAATTTCGTTTTCGGCAACATCGCTGTTTAATGCCAATGCACCAATGGTTATTCCATTTGCATCTGCAGTTATTTGTTTTAGCGGTAAGTCTGTGATGTCAATCAATGTTTCGGGCGCAGTAACGCCTTTCTTCATCAGGTCAACCAGGTTGGTACCGCCGGCAATAAATTGCGAGGAAGTATTTTTTATCCTTGCATCAACAGCAGCTTTTGTGGAGCTTGCTTTTATGTAATCGAAGTTTATCATAACGGCAGCCCTCCTTTTTTTACTTCGGTGATGGCATCTACAATATTGGGGTAGGCACCGCAACGGCAGATATTGCCACTCATATATTCTCTTATCTCATCATTACTATCTGCATGGCCTTCTTTAATGCAACAAATAGCCGACATAATCTGACCCGGTGTACAATAGCCGCACTGAAACCCATCGTGTTTTAAAAAAGCTTCCTGCATGGGATGCAGGTCATCGCCTTTGGCCAATCCCTCAATCGTTGTAATTTTTTTTCCGTTGTTCATCACAGCTAGCGAAAGACAAGAATTGATTCGTTTGCCATCCACATGAACCGTGCAAGCACCGCATTGTCCATGGTCGCAACCTTTTTTGGTACCCATAAGCCCGAGTTGTTCTCTTAACAAATCAAGCAATGTTACTCTAGGCTCAACCTGTAGTTTATGGGTTTCACCATTCACTTCAAGTTGCAGGGGAATTTTCTCAAACAGCGATGCGATCTTATCATCGTTTTCGGCAGCTTTAACAATGGCAACAGGGGCTAGGCTTAACGCAGCAAGTGCAGTTGAGTTTTTTAGAAAGCTACGGCGGCTTTCATTTGGTTGATGTTTATCCATAAAAATATATCTACTCTAAATTTACCTGTTTTATTTTACCGGAGGAAATAATAGTTCTTGTATTATATGGGGTCGCTTTTTTTCATTTGATTAAGGATATACCTTTTGAATATCCGGGTTATATTATAAAACGCCATTCAAGAAAAAAAATATTGAAAAAAGCTTCTCAAATTCAAATAATAAATATTATCTTGGTATACCTTAATATTTTTACTCTTTAACCACCTGATAAAAAATTGATCCACCCCATTACGCTTAGTCCTCTTTTACCTCCTGAGTAGTAACTCATTCAAATGAGAGCAATTCCTCAATTACCACTTAATTGAAATCTGGTTTAAACCAGTTGAATACCTCTTTTCACTACAAGAAATACTTTTTAATAACATTTATTGAGAATGACCAGGTTAGTCTATGGCAGTCTGATTTATAAAGCAAAGTATCTTTTTTATTATTCATAAACTAAAACAATTTATCATGAAAAAGTTTTCAATTCTTGCAATGTTGTTGTTTACAACCACGCTATTTTCGTTCGTTAATGCACCTGCTAAGTTTAGTTCTCCTTCTGCCGGAACGACTACGGTTGAAGTTATCGACATGACGGGTTTTACTGTAACCATTCCATGCACCGGCGAAGTAGTGGTTTTTGCGGGGAATATGGTTATTGTAAATACACTGAATGTAAATGGGAACAGGTACAATTTCCACACTTTATTCAATCCGCAGCAGCTTTCCGGTACAGGTTCTTATGGTAATACATATATTGCGACCGGGAATACACAGCACCGTGGAAATGGATCTTTTAACAATGGCCAAGCCATACACCATTTTGTAAATAACTTCCGTATGATTGGTCAGGGTTCTGCGGCAAATTTTACAGTTCATGGATTATTCCATTTAACTTTCAATGCAAATAATGAACTCACAGCCTTAATTGACCTTGAAAATGCGTCTTGCGATTAATATTAAAAAAGCAGGGTTATTTTTTTAACCCTGCTTTTTTTAATCATGAAATAATAAACTATTTTATCCCATACTTCTTCTCATACTTATCGGCCAGCTGCATTTGTTTATTATTCAAATCAACCTGGCGGCCTTGTATAAAAGCATTGGTTATAATATTGGTTCTCATGTCCAGAATATCGCCTTGGCTTACCACGATGTTGGCATCTTTACCAGTTTCAATACTGCCGGTTTTATCAGCAATACCTAAAATAGTTGCAGCATTTAAAGTAATGGAACTTAAGGCTTCTTCTTTTGTAAGCCCGTAGGCTGAGGCTGTGCCTGCATTAAAAGGCAGGTTGCGATAACGGCTGTTACCGTCATCATCGTTAATGGTAAATAACACACCAGCTTTTTGCAGCATGGCAGGGGTTTTATAAGGTTGGTCAATATCATCATCAACCATAGTAGGTAAATTATGCAGCTGGTGAAGGATAACTGCAATATTGTTTTGCTTTAAAATGTCGGCTATTTGCCAACTGTCCACAGCGCCAACCAACACTACATCAAAACCAAATTCTTTTGCAAAGTCAATGGCCAACAACATTTCTTTTACAATATTGCAATGGATGAAGAGTTTCTGTTTTTTAGCGAACAAACCTTTTACTGCTTCAAACTTAGGATTGGTGCTTTCGTGTTTGCTTTCGGCTAGATATGCTTTTGCCTCACGGAAAAAAGTTTTCACATTGTCAATTTGCTCCAGTCCTCTTTTTACAGGATCAACAGTAGTCTGCGGTGTACCAAAGCCACCTCTTCTGCCACCCGTGCGATTTAATAAAGAAGGCATGCGGAAATGAATACCAATATCGGTTTTATATGCTGCATCTTCCCAGTTCCACGCATCAAGTTGTACTACAGATGATGAACCCGAAATGATACCTCCATCGGGAATTACATTGGCCAACAAGATTCCATTGGTGCGTAATGTATTGATGACTTTTGAATCGGTATTGTAAGCCACAATAGAACGAATGCTTGGGTTCATGTCACCAATTTCAGATGCATCAATGGTTGCTCTGGTGCTGTTCACTTCTATCAAACCCAGTTGCGATGCGGTTAAGATTAGGCCTGGGTAAATATGTTTACCCTTGCAGTCGATAACCCTTGCACCTGCGGTGGATGCACTAGCTCCCACTTCGGCAATCTTTCCATTTTTAAAAACAACGGTACCGTAATTGATAACTTGGCCATTGCCTACATGGATGGTTGCATTGGTTAATGCAATGGTTTCTTTTTTTGCAGCTGCAGGGGAGATGGTTTCTTGTGCAAAAACATTTCCGACAAACAGTAGGCAGCTTATATAAAAAATTATTTTTTTCATCTTCTTGATTTTTTCAGTTTAATTATTGGTTATTCAGGTCATCGTTATCAATGGCTAATAAACCATGATTGTGATAATGGTCATCGCAGGTGTTAATCACTTCAAATCTCGGCCTTGCTCCACGACCAGCACCGGCAGCGCCAGCAGCACCCGGCGTTCTTTTAGCCGCAGCAAGTTTTGCAATAATCCGTGCTTTTTCGGCCTGGTTGGTTTTTCGCATGGCTGCATCTTTCTCCCTGTCGAAATAAATAATACCATCAACAATTGTTTTTTCGCTCATGGCATAAATAGATAAAGGGTTGTCGCTCCAAATAACCAAATCGGCATCTTTACCAACTTTTATACTGCCGGTTTGTTTATCCACATGCAACATTTTTGCAGGATTGATGGTTACCATTTTCCAGGCATCTTCTTCGCTCATGCCGCCATACTTCACACTCTTGGCAGCTTCCTGGTTAAGTCTTCTTGCCATTTCCGCATCATCCGAATTGATGGCTACATTTAATCCAACTTTTTGCATGATGTAAGCATTGTAAGGAATGGCATCCACCACTTCCATTTTATAATTCCACCAGTCACTGAAGGTAGATACGTTGGCACCATGCGCTTTCATCTTATCAGCTACTTTGTATCCTTCTAAAATATGAGTGAAGGTGTTTACGGTAAATCCAAATTTATCGCCCACTTTCATCATGGCGTTAATTTCGCTTTGTACATAAGAGTGGCAGGTGATGAATCTTTTCTTATTCATAATCTCCAACAAGGCTTCCAGTTCCAAATCTTTTCTAACCGTTCCTTTTGCGCCGGCGGCTTTCAAGCTGTTTTGATAATCGGTTGCTCTTTGAAAAGCATCCATCAATACCTGGTCAACACCCATGCGGGTATCAGGGAATCTTGTATTTCCCTGCGTAGAAGAACTTCTTTTTACATTTTCGCCCAGTGCGAATTTTATAAATGGATCAGCACCGGCAAATTTCATATCCTGGTCGTTAACACCCCAGCGTAGTTTTATTAATTGTGTTTGTCCGCCAATGGTGTTTGCCGAGCCATGCAGAATATGCGAAGTTGTTACACCTCCACTTAACTGGCGGTAAATATTCATATCATCGGGATTCAGGTTATCGCCGATGCGTACTTCGGATGTAACACTTTGTCCGCCTTCGTTGGTAGATGATGAGGCAATATGTGAGTGCTCATCAATAATACCAGCGGTAAGATGTTTACCGGTTGCATCTATAACTTTAGCTGTTGCATCCGATAGATTTTTCCCAACAGCTGCAATTTTCCCATTCTTAACCAATACATCAGTATTCTCCAGTTTATAATCTTTTTCACTGGTCCAAACGGTTGCATTTTTTATTAGGAGATTTTCAGATTTAGGTAATTCCTCCCAACCATAACTTAAGAAAGGATAGGTTACTTTTCCTACAACCAATGGTTGTTTTGGTTTGGTGCTGTCGGGTTTTGGTTCAGCGGCTTTGGTAAAGGTTGCAGCCCAGGTAAAAGTGTTACCGAGGGCATCACGGCCGGTTCCATTCCAGCTATTGCCAACAACGGCACCGCTCAAAATGGTTTCTTTTGTATTTGGTCCACGCCCTTCTGTATAACTAAGTTTTACCAGTTGACCATCGTAACTGTATTTACCGGTTAGTGTGTCTTTGCTGATGAACTGTGCAACGCCGGCGTCTTTCAAATCAATTGTAAATACCTTTGGGCCTGCAGTTGTATTGGCAAGAAAATCATAAGATCCTTTTACGTCGTACCAGTTATCATCTTTGATAGAATTTTTAATGCCTTGAGTCCAGTTCTGTAAAAGCACAGTCTTCTCTCCAAAAACCGGCCCGGAGGTAATTAAAAAATTGGCAATCTTTCCGGCATCCAGACTGCCAATCTTGTCATATAAACCCAACAAACCAGCAGGAGTTTTAGTTAATGCTTCCAATGCTTTGGTTTCTGTTAGTCCGTATTCAATCGCTTTGCGCAAA
>JBKJPN010000132.1:0-5112 GCA_046595125.1 Ferruginibacter sp. | reverse complement strand
CTTTGGCCCAGCAGGAGAGACTATTATGGATTATTCTATCTACGATGCCATCAGAGCGGGTTTTGGAAAAGTAGTTTTTGTTATCCGAAAAGACTTTGCAGAAGATTTTAAAGCCATTTTTGAACCTAAATTAAATGGAAAGATTAAAACAGCATATGTTTTTCAGGAAATGAGCTCTTATCTGGAAGATTTGCAGGCACCTGCCAACAGAACCAAGCCTTGGGGTACCGGCCATGCAGTGCTCTGTGCAAAAGAACTTATCAACGAACCTTTTGCAGTAATTAATGCGGATGATTTTTATGGCAAAGATGCATTTGTAAAAGCGGCAGCTTTTTTGAATGATGATTGTTCGGCAAAAAAATACGCCATCATTGGTTATGAACTGGAAAAGACTTTAAGTGAGCATGGTTCGGTAAGTCGTGGCGTATGTGAAGTGGATGCAGTACAGAATCTTGTCAGCATAAAAGAAAGGACTAACATTTACAAAGAGCATAACCAGATTGTATATGAAGATGAGGCAGGCAAACATACGGTTCCAAACGATTCCAGCGTATCCATGAATTTCTGGTGTTTTCATCAGTCGCTTTTTCCGGTAACACAGGAATTATTTTTAAATTTTGTTCAAGAAAGAAGTGCTGAATTAAAAGCCGAATTTTTCATTCCGATTATTGCCGAAGATTTTATGAATAATCACGATGGGCATATAAGTGTAATACCCACTTCTGCTCAATGGTTTGGCGTTACTTACAAAGAAGACGCTCCTTCTGTAAAGGCAAGTGTAGATAAATTAGTAGCCGATGGGGTGTATCCTGCATCTTTATGGCAATAAGCGATAATAAAAAAGCTGATGAAAAATCATCAGCTTCTATTAAGTCTTCCCGGGAGTTATTTAGTTGCCAACTACCATAAAAACAAATTCTTCCATTTTTTGAACCTGTTTTTCTCTGTTCAAACCCTTCATTGTAGTATTGGTTGGCAGTTTAATTGTTACGGTGTCGCCCGATTTTTTAACTGCTTCCAGCAACTTGTAAATATTTTTAGATTTTGAAGCAAATACAACTCCATCTGCAGTAAAGTTTTTTGATGTTATAATACCAATAACCTGACCATCCTTATTTAATACTGGTCCCCCGCTGTTACCCGGATTAACGGAAACTGAAACCTGGTAGGCCGTAGAATCGCCTTCATCACCCGATTTGGCACTTACATATCCTTCACCATATACAATTTCGTTACGTGGGTACCCCATTGTGAATATCTGCTCGCCCAAATTAGAATTAGTCTTGTTTATAGAATAAGGCAGATTATAAATGGTTTTATATGCGGTATCATTAATTTTTAAAACGGCCAAATCAGTGTTGGCATCGCTGTAAATTGTTTGAGCAGCAAAATATTCTCCTTTGCTGTTTTCAACATAAATAGTTTTCATGCGATCAACAACATGGGCATTGGTAACAATAAAACCCTTGCCATCAATTAAGAAACCAGTTGCTCTGTAATCAGGATTTGGGTTTCTTACCGGGATAGTCTGATTTTGAGTTAAAGTCTTTTTAATCTCATTTACCTCTTTATCCGTCTTTTTTACTTTGGCAATCAGGTCAGTGATTTCACTTTTACCAACTTTTGTATTATAAGTACTAATTAATGCCGTTGTTACAATAGAAACAATGCCAGCTATTGAAGCGGCAACAGCTATATTGCGCTTGTATTTCTTCCATAGGAAAACAACTTTGGCTTTTCCCTGTAATTTAGCTCTACTGATAAAACCTTCTTCAGTTAATTTATTTTCTACCTCGTATAAGGAATGTTTGTAGGCTTTAACATTAGCCTGCTTTTCCAATTCGTTAAATAAAAAAGTGTGCTCTACCACTAGTTGGTCCACAGCCGAATCGTTTTTACGAATCTCTTCGAAAAAAGTCTTTTCCTGCTGAGTCATTTCTCCTTTGAGATAGCGCTCTACGGTTTCTATTAGTAATATTTCATCCATATTATTGTCCATTTTTATATTGTGCAAAAAACAGCTTCTTCAATCTCACCAAACATTTGTACTTCTGGGTTTTTGCATTGTCGGCATTGGTGTAACCAAAATCAACAGCTATTTCCTGCATATTCTTTTTTTGTAAATAATAAGCGTCGAGTAAACTTTTACAGGGTTCGCCTATTTTGTTCATGGCAGTTTCCATTATTTGAAAGTCGGCATTCTGCTTTTCGTGTAATTCTAGGTCCTCATCCACTACAATAGTATCCTCTACATTTTCTACCAAACTGCCGTAACGTTGTAAGTGCTGTAGTCTTTTTAGCCAAAGTCTTCTGCAAACCGAGTATATATATGTCTTTAACTGACAATGCAACTCAAAATCTGCTGATATCGCCTTCTCATAAACCACAATCATAGATTCCTGAAAAATGTCTCTAGCTTCATCACTATCGCCATTATTATTGAGTATAAGAGCTTGAATCATAGGGTATATATCCCGATAAATAGACTCTATAACCGTCCTGTCGTTTAAAGCCAATCCTTTTAATAAATGCTTATCCTGTTCTAAATTACTCACTCTTTATACTATTTATTAATACCATTATCGTGTTTTAGTAACCCAATACAGCGAAAATAAAACTTTTTTAAAAGGATGGGTTACCTTTTGTGAATTGCGGTATAAATATCAAATTATAATTTTAAAAATTAAACAAAACACAAAATGAAAAAAGTAATCTTAGCTTTAGCAATCGTATCTGCATCTTTTGCAGCTTGTAACAATGCTTCAACTACCGAAGAGAAACCAAGCGATACTACTACTGTAGTAACTCCTACTATGGATACCACTACTGTAGTTACAGACACAACTATCAAAACAACAGTTATTGATTCTACTAAGCACTAAGTAAACCGCGTTGCTTGATTTTCGTGGTTTATCAAATCATATTTTTATAAAGACAAGCAATCATAATTTGCCCCTCTTATTTAGTAAGGGGGGTATTTTTTTTGCTATATACTCCAGAAACCCTATTTTTGGTTTACAAATGACAATTAAGCAAACAAATACCTGGTTTTATTTTAGCTACTATTATACAAATAGACCGGGAGCCACGTTATGAATTGACCAAAACAAACTACATAATAACTGTCCCCCGATTTTATCGGGGGATTTTTTATAGGCACATGAACAAAAAAGTATCAATCCAGGGTTTCGAAGGCTGTTTTCACCAGGTGGCAGCTCAGCAATATTATGGAATAGATACAACGGTGATTTGTTGCTCTACCTTTAAAGAAGTAATTAAAAACACGGTTGCCGACAAATCATCTGATGGCGGTATCGTGGCCATTGAAAATTCAATTGCCGGCAGCATACTGCCCAACTACAATTTAATTATTAAGAATAATGTAAAGATTGTTGGCGAGGTTTACCTGCACATTCGCCAGCACCTATTGGTGAACCCAGGCGTTACACTGCAAGACATTAAAGAAGTGCATTCGCACCCGATGGCCATTCAACAGTGTTTTGGATTTTTAGATAATCACAACTGGAAGTTGATAGAAACTGAGGATACTGCCTTGAGTGCAAAACATATTCATCAGTATAAAAACAAACATGCTGCTGCAATTGCGGGAGCGTTGGCTGCTGAAATGTATGAACTAGAAATTCTTGCACCCAATATTCACACGCTCAAAAATAATTATACCCGGTTTTTGATTTTAGAAAATGCGGCAACTAAAACTAAAATTGTTAATGCGGACAAGGCATCGGTTAATTTTGTAACCGGTAACGAAAAAGGTAGCTTGGCAAAAGTGTTGAGTAAGATTTCAGATGCGGGAATCAACCTGTCTAAACTACAATCAATGCCCATACCGGGCAGTAATTTTAAATATTCTTTTCATGTTGATATGGAATTTGACAACGAAAAGCATTTTCATAAACTGATAGAAAAATTAAAATATTGTACTGAGCAGATTACCGTATTAGGTATTTATAAAAATGGAAAAATAAGATAGTATGCAAGCAGCAAGACGACTGGACGGCATTGGGGAGTATTATTTTTCTCAGAAACTGAGGGAAATTGACGAACTGAATAAGGCGGGGAAAAATATTATAAACCTGGGCATTGGCAGTCCGGATCTTCCCCCGCACCCTGATGTAATTAAAGTATTGCATGAAGAATCAACAAAACCCACAACCCATGCCTATCAAAGCTATAAAGGCAGTCCGATTTTGCGTAATGGGATTGCTGCCTGGTACAAAAAATGGTATCAAGTTGAATTAGATGCCAATGCCGAAATTTTACCCTTGATTGGCAGTAAAGAAGGTATCATGCATATCTGCATGAGCTTTTTGAATGAAGGAGATGAAGTGCTGATTCCAAATCCGGGTTATCCAACCTATAAATCGGCAGTAACGATTGCTGGTGGTATTTGCATCAATTATGACCTAAAGAAAGAACAAAACTGGTATCCTGATTTTGAGGAATTGCAGAAGTTGGAGCTGCAAAAGGTAAAACTGATGTTTGTGAATTATCCGAACATGCCTACCGGGCAATTGGCAACGATTGATATGTTTACTAAACTGGTTGCATTTGCAAAACAGAATGAGATTGTAATCGTTCATGATAATCCCTACAGTTTTATTTTAAATGATGAACCAATGAGTTTGCTGTCGGTTGAAGGAGCAAAGGATTGCGTGTTAGAATTAAACTCATTAAGCAAATCACATAATATGGCAGGTTGGAGAATTGGTGTGTTATGTGGCGCCAAACATTTTATTGACGAAGTGATGCGCTTTAAAAGCAACATGGATAGTGGTATGTTCCTGCCGCTGCAACTGGCTGCTGCCAAAGCTTTGGAGTTGGACAAAGATTGGCACAACGAAATAAACAGTGCATATAGAACTAGAAGGGAAAAAGCATTTGAATTGCTTGATCTGTTACAATGCAATTATTCAAAAAATCAGGCAGGTATGTTTGTTTGGGCCGAAATACCCGCAGCTTATAAAGATGGGTATACTTTGAGCGATAGAGTATTATACAATCACAACGTATTTATAACACCTGGCGGTATTTTTGGTTCCGCCGGCGATCAATACATTAGGGTAAGTTTATGCAATACCGAAGAAAAAATTA
>JBKJPN010000062.1:0-9078 GCA_046595125.1 Ferruginibacter sp. | reverse complement strand
AGGTTATTACCGGTATCCTTAATGGCTTTCATATGCCTGGGCGCAATATAACCGCCAGCTCCTATTAATGCAAAATTTTTCATTTAAAGTTGGTTTAGGGGTTTAGGGGTTTAGAGGTTTAGGGGTTTAGAGGTTTAGGGGTTTAGGGGTTTAGAGGTTTAGAGGTTTAGGGGTTTAGGGGTTTAGGCTAAACTTTCTAAACTCCTAAACCTCTAAACCTTCTTTTATCCTCCTCACCACATCATTCTCCAACACATATTCCTGTCCGCTTTCTTCACAAACCGCTTTGTTATTTTTGTCAAATTTTAATTTGTGTCCGTATTCACTCATCCAGCCCTTTTGTTTGCCGGGATTGCCTACAATTAATGCATAGGCAGGCACATCTTTTAATACCACTGCGCCGGCACCTATGAATGCAAATTCATGGATGGTATTTCCACATACAATGGTTGCATTGGCGCCAATGGTTGCACCCTTTTTTATCAGGGTTATTTTATATTCCTGCTTGCGGCTCACCGCACTCCGTGGGTTAATCACATTGGTGAGCACCATGCTGGGCCCCAGAAAAACATCATCTTCGCAAATAACGCCTTCGTAAATACTTACATTGTTTTGCACCCGTACATTATTACCCAATACCACTTTGGGCGATACCACTACATTTTGCCCCAGGTTACAGTTATTACCAATCACAGCTCCGGCCATTACATGACTAAAATGCCAGATCTTGGTGCCTTCGCCAATAGTGCAGCCTTCGTCGATAACTGCTGTAGGATGTGCAAAATAACCCTCCATGTTTTATTTTTTATATTTAATGTTGACCCCCTCAACCCCGTCCGGCATGGGCGGGCCTATACCCCTAAACTTCTAAACTCCTAAACCTCTAAACCCCCTCTACTCCCTACTCCATATCAACAAACGTTCCTTCATATCTGCCGTTTCCTTTAATGCTTTCCCTTCTTCGCTTGTATAAATGATATACCTGATCTTACGGTTAATAAGCTTTTCTGCTTTTTCAATTAGCTCCAGTAAATACTGACTTTGCACGGTGCCGATAAATTCGAGATCAATTACGTTGCCATCTAGGCCACGGGCAAATTGCCCGGTAACATATACTTCCTCTACCTGGCCCAGGTTATTGATTACGTTTTCAATAATGGTATCTATACCAACATATTTGCGCACTATCTGCTGCAGGTTACTAAATAAGGGATGCTTGGGATTAGCTTTAAAGAATTTTTTATTGCCTTCAATATCTGATTGCAGCATGCCTGCTTTTTCAAAACGGTTCAGTTCCAGGCGGATGGCATTGGTGCTTTCGTCAAACTCTGTTTCCAGCGAACGTAAATATGCTTTTGTACGGCTGTTTAAAAAGAATTTTAACAGCAGCTTTACCCTTGTTTTAGAAGAAATGAGTGTTTCGATCATAATATTGAGTAACAAAACTACTCAATATTGTAAGAATGACAAAGTTATTATTCAATTATTGGGCAATCTTCTTCAAATAACAAACGTAACCGCTCTTCTGCACCTATCCCTCTTCCTTCGACTTCGCTTAGGAGGGGACAAAAACAGCGCTAAGCGATTTATTATTCTAGTTCACTATTTTCTTTAAATACTCGCCATAACCACTTTTAGCTAGTTCGTCGGCAAGTTTAATTAAATGTTCCCTCGTTATAAAACCCATTCGCCAGGCAATTTCTTCGGGGCAGCCTATTTTAAGGCCCTGCCTTTTTTCAATTACCCTTACGTATTCTGCTGCATCGCCCAGGCTTTCGAATGTACCGGTATCAAGCCAGGCAAAACCACGATCTAAAACCGCCACTTTAAGTTTTTTGAGTTGCAGATAGTGATCGTTAATGGTTGTTATTTCATATTCGCCTCTGGTGCTTGGTTGTATGTTTTTTGCAATTTCCACCACGCTGTTATCATAAAAATATAAACCGGGTACCGCATAATTACTTTTAGGCCTAGCCGGTTTTTCTTCAATACTGATGGCTGTTTTATTAGCGTCAAATTCAACCACGCCATAGCGCTCGGGATCGCTAACCGGGTAGGCAAAAATTACCGCCCCATCTGGATTGATACTTTGCTGCAATAATTTACTAAAGCCGCTGCCGTAAAAAATATTATCGCCTAAAACAAGGGCCACACTATCGCTACCAATAAATTCCTCACCAATAACAAAAGCCTGTGCAAGGCCATTGGGAACTTCCTGCTTTGCATACGAAATACTGCATCCCCACTGACTTCCATCGCCCAACAATTTTTTAAACTGATCTTGATCTTCGGGCGTTGTTATTACCAAAATCTCTTTAATACCGGCCAGCATTAATGTACTCAGCGGGTAGTAAATCATTGGCTTATCATAAACGGGCATTAGTTGTTTACTGATACCCTTTGTGATGGGATAGAGCCTGGTACCGGAGCCGCCTGCGAGGATTATTCCTTTCATTTGAGTTGGTTTAGGGGTTTAGAGGTTTAGGGGTTTAGGGGTTTAGAGAGTTTAGAAAGTTTAGGAGGGAGCGAAGTCCGAACCTTTGCTGCGATTTTCGTAAGCCGGCAATTAAAAGTGTTTGCTTTTCTATTTTCTCTCTTCCCTCTAAATATTGCTCATTTGATAACATTTTTAAATCGTTTGCTATAATCAAATCGTTTAACAACTCAATTGTACTGCTGTAAGATATAGTGCTGAAATGAGATTGGTCTTTTGATGTTTTTCGTGAGGTTCCTTCAGCAATATTTGATGCTATGGAAATTGAAGCCCTACGCATTTGTGAAGTCATTCCAAATTTTTCTTCCGAAGGAAAATTTGTAGTTGCATGATATACCCAAACCGCCAACTGTCTCGCTTGTTGCCAGCACTCTAATTTTTCAAAAGAATAAACTTTCATAAAACTAAAATTTTGATTATAAAATAAAACACCTAAACTTCTAAACCCCTAAACTTTCTAAACTCTCTAAACCCCTAAACTTCATACATCTCATCATAATACTTCTGATAATCGCCACTTGTTACATGCTTCAGCCATTCCCCATTTTCCAAATACCAATCTATCGTTTTTGCAATTCCTTCTTCAAACTGCAGCGAGGGCATCCAACCCAATTCCTTTTTTAATTTAGTGGCATCAATGGCATAGCGAAGGTCATGACCGGCACGATCTGTTACATAGGTTATCAATTTCTCTGAACTACCTTTTTCTCTGTCCAGCTTTTCATCCATCTGCCTGCAAAGCTCCTTTACCAAATCAATATTGGTCCACTCGTTATGGCCGCCGATATTGTATGTTTCGCCAATCTTTCCTTGGTGAAAAACTACGTCGATAGCCCGTACATGATCCTCCACATACAACCAGTCCCGTACATTTTCGCCTTTGCCATAAATGGGCAGTGGCTTATTGTTGATGATGTTATGAATGCAAAGCGGTATCAGCTTTTCAGGAAAATGAAATGGCCCGTAGTTATTACTGCAATTGCTGATTTTTACCGGCATCTTGTAAGTATGGTAAAAGGCCCGCACAATATGATCGGAAGATGCTTTTGATGCAGAATACGGACTGCGAGGATCATATGCTGTTCCTTCGGTGAAGAAACCTGTTTCGCCCAGTGACCCATATACTTCATCAGTTGAAATATGGTAGAAAATTTTATCTTCAAAATTGCCTGCCCACGCTTCCTTGGCGGCTTGTAACAGCGTTGCAGTACCCACAACATTGGTGGTAATAAAGGCCAGTGGGTCGGTAATGGACCTGTCCACATGGCTCTCGGCTGCACAATGCAATACTGCCGTGAATTTATGCTCAGTAAACAGCTTACGCAGCATATCTAAATTGGTAATATCTCCTTTAATAAACTGATAATTGAACTCATTTTCAATATCTCTTAAATTCTCCAGGTTACCAGCATAAGTGAGTTTATCGAGGTTGATAATTTTGTAATTACTGTATTTACGCACAAATAGCCGGGTTAAATGCGACCCGATAAATCCTGCCCCGCCAGTAAGTAATATAGTATGCATATATTGAAGCGCTTTAAGCGGGGCAAAAATAGGCAATTATTAGTGGTTGGGAAGCGGATTGAAGTATATAGAGTTGGAAGGGGAAAGTAAATAAAGGATATATATGATTGAAGTATATAAAGTATGGACAAAAAATATTGAACAAGGAATTTTGAACAAGGAGTGGGAGCCAAACACCAAACCCATAACTCCTAACCCTTAACCTTATAGTCCGGTAAAAGCCACATGAAAATACTGTTTAATCTCATCCACATCAAACTGCTCGGCTCGTTTTGCAGCTTTGGATTCAAACTGGCTGCGAAGAGCGGCATCGTTATACATCTTTTTCATGGCGGCGGCTAAAGCCGTAACATCATTAATGGGTGTTAATATACCAAACTCACCAATTTCGTATTTATTAATTACCCGGTGATGCAGGTCGGTGGCGGGTGCCAGCAGTTCCCGAGGGCCCGAGCTACAGTCGGTTGAAATAACAGGTTTACCACAAGCCAGTGCTTCTATGAGCACATTGGGAAAGCCTTCCACATCGCTGCTTAGCACAAAACAATCGCTGCGATGTACATATTTAAAGGGGTTTTTATCGAAGCCGCAAAACACCACTTTATCCATTAAGCCCAAATCATGCACTTTTTGCTTTAACTCATTTTCCATTACGCCGCCGCCAACAATAACCAGTTTACAAGGCAGATTTTTTAAAATAAAAAATGCCTGTATCAGTAGCAAGTGATTTTTCTCTTTGCGAAAACCACCCACATTTACAAAATGAAAAACATCTTTTTCAAAAACAAAATCGGTTTCTTCCTCTACATGTGTTTTAATAAAATGAAGGTCGATGGGATTATAAATTACCCTAACTGGGGTTTTGATTTTAAAATTTTCTATCAAATCGGTTTGCATGGCATAGGAATTTGCCAGTACCAGATCGGCACGTTTGTAAGAAAACATAACCATGAACTTGGAAAACATGCGGTAAATGGAGGAATGGCTCTGCTGCATGGTGGTTTGGTGTGTACGCTCACACATAATCACATGCCCTTTGTAACCCCAAAGACTTTTCATCAATGCATTGATATAACAGGGACGGTATAAAAATGCGACCGAAATATTGATCCCATTTTTTTTACAATACCGATATACTTTCCAGGAGATATATGGCAGTTTTAAAAAACGGATGGTCTTATCCTGCACCAGCGGCTCATCCAGATTTAAGATTTTTATTTCGGGGGGAATGGCAAACTCAATGATGTTGCTGTACAAGGCTAGGTGTATTTCAAATTCATCTTTTAAATGGCCCAGCAACAATGAAACCACACGCTCGGCCCCGCCGGATTGCAGGGTATTGATAAATATTAGCAGTTTGGGCTTTATGCCATTCATTCGTTTTCAGTTTGCGGCTTCAATAATACAAATATCCGTAATTTATTTTCGGCAGGCTAAAAGAGTTTGCAGGCGATTGCCCAAAAGATTCAGCTAAGTTTAATAAACAGTTGCTCAATAGCAGCCAGCATACTGTTAACAGAAAAACGGCTTTTGGTATTTTCTATTATCTGCTGTCGGTTAAAATTTATTCTAATCGCCCGGTTAATGGCGGCCGCAAAATCAATAAGGTTATTGTCTTCAACCAGCAATCCATTTTCTCCGTCGGTAATTATTTCGCTAATGCCACCGGGCGCATTAAAAGCGATAGCAGGTATTCCATAAGCCCCGGCCTCCACCAATGTGTTTGGAAAACCCTCGTAATAAGAGCCCATTAAAAAAAGATCAGCATCTTTCATCCCGGTAAAAGGTTCAGTCGTTTGGCCTTTAAAAATAACTTTTTCATTTAACTGCAACTCATGGACCAGGTTTTGCAGATAAGCCATTCTTTCACCATCGCCGATAATATAAAATGTAAAATCAAAAGAAAGCAAACCAACAGCGTGAATCAATCTCTCAATTCCCTTTTCGGGTGATAATCTGGCCACGGTTAAAAATTTATACCCGTTATTTCCGGCAACTTTTGAGTAGGCAGTTGTGCCTGCAGATGTTTCAAGCGATGCATTATGAATAATGGCTGTTTTTACTGCGTCTATATTATAATTGCTGATCAGATCCTGCATCATATAAGCCGACTGACAAATGATAAAATCAAAACGACGATAATATTTTTTAATAAGCTGGTTATAAACAGATGGCATTTTTGCCCCTTTGCTGTTAATACTTACGATACTTGATTCCCGGGCAATAAATTTTATTTTATTAGGAAATAAATTTCTGAAAATTGCTAGATATAAATTGAGGTGATTGGCTGTTGAAAAAACAATGGCCGGCCGAATTTCATTGATCAGTTTTTTTATTTTGAACAGTGCAAAGCGCACCCTGCGTTCTTTAAGGTTAGTTATCTCAATAGACGGATTTGTTATTTTATAAAATGGGGTACTGTTATCCAGTACAACCAAATACACGCTGAAAAACTCTGTATTAATATGGTTGCACAACAACGAAACAAATTTCTCCGATCCACCACATTTTAGCGTGGGGGTAAAAATGAGAATTTTTATTTTTGCTGTTCTGATCATAATGGGCTTATACCAAGCATTAATACTTGGTTACAATAGCGAGTAAATTGGGGGTAGTATAAATTGCTTTTGGCTTAACGCCAATAACCTCTGCCACAAAACCCATGGCTTTTTTAATGCCGTACTTAAATACGCCAAGGCGCAGTTTTTCTATATCAATGTTTTTGCAGTACAATACAGTAAACCCAAGCTGTTGCAGTAACGTACTAAGTTGCGCTGTGGTAAACGACTGCATATGCTGCATTTGGTGAAACTCTGATTTGCAAAACGGGCAAAAAGTCAGGTGTTTTTCTAACGCTTCATTGAAGGGGGTTGTAAACAATATTTTGCCGCCGGGTTTTAATATTCTGAAAAGTTCATGCAAAGTTGGCATTAATATTTTTTCCTGCAAGTGTTCAATTGTTTCGATGCAGGTTATAGTATCAAACATGTCTGGAGTAAATACAGTAGGCAAGTTTTCAGCGACAACTATTTGCTTAATGTTTTGATTATGTTTTGTACGCCTGCCTGTTGCCGCAATAGAGTCCTGCGAAAAATCAAGTCCGTAACAATCAATATTTTTTTCGCTACTCAGTAATGAAAGTAAATGCCCCGATCCGCAACCATAATCAAGAAATTTACCTTGCAGCATATTGTTGCTACGCAAAAAACTAATAATGGCACCTGCGTTCTCGGCCGTAAAATAACTTTCCAACCGGGTCGGGTTCTGGCTTTGCCAGTTCCAGAAATTGGCTATGTCTTCCGCCGTCCAGTCTTCCGGTTTTTTTTTAATAATGTCCATTGTCTATTTATTGCATGTTGTGCTCAGCTTGTCTTTTTTCTAAAAAAAGATTTAAGTAAAGCAATGCCAAAATTCAGTTCACTATTTAATCTGAATATTTTATTGATAAAAAGTAAGATACTGAAATAGGCTGTAAAACAAATAAGCAACTTAATAACAAGGCTTGTTTGTATAAATGGCAAGACAACATATAAGCCTGCAGAAATAACAGCATTTATCGCAATAACAACTACAGTATGTTTTAAAACAGCTGCATAATCAATAAAAGCCGCCAGTTTTTTGCAGATAAAATACATGCCCAGATAGTTAACAATATTCATGATAATGATTCCGTAGGGGTAACCATATGCGCCATATTGAATGGTACAAAGCCAGATAGCGGCAATCAGCAGAATATTTAATACCACCTGATAAACAAAAGCCTGCTTGATAGCCTGTATAGCAATAAACACCCGTGTTACCATGGTATTAACGCCCATGCTGAAAATACTTACCCCCAACAACTGCAAAAACACTGCCGACTCAGTAGCTGCAGTTTCACTAAAGTTACGGCTATGATAAAAAATCTCAACAATAGGTGACGCAAAAACAAAGAGAAAAAATCCCATGGGCACCAACAAAAATACCAGCAGTTTGCTGGTTCTTACAAAAGTGTCATTCATACCAGTATGATCGTTGCGGGCCACTTGCTCGTTTAACTTAATGCCGCTCACATTGCCAAACTGAGCTGTTACCAGCGTGTTGGGAATATCTGCGATATTTTTTCCATAGTTCATTACACTGATGATACCGCTACCAAAACCACTGAGCAGATACAACGGAAACATACTGCTGGCAACTGTTGCAAGCTGCCCCAACTGGGCATAAAAAATATTACTCCAGGTTTTTTTCTTTACCAAGGCAGGCTTCAAACTGAATTTCCAATTGAGTGAGCGCTTCATAACAATCAACAAAAAAACCAAAGTAATTGCATAAGCAATCAGGCCGCCCAGAAAAACACTCAGCACATCATAATCTTCTTTCAGTAAAAAAATACAAACAATGGTGACGCAGCTTTTAATGCTGCCGATAATCATAGGCAGACTGAAATATTTTAATGACGTGAGAATACTGTTGATATAATTGGTAAGAATATGAAAAATAAAAAAGAAGGATCCTATCCAGAAATAATTTCGGTAGGTAAGAATATCAGCTTCGGAAAATTTAGAAATAAGGCCAAATACGGCCGTGCCAAAAAAATACATCAACAGCAAAAATGCGATGCCAATAAAAAAATAGATGACCAGAAAAAAGTTCAAAAAAGCTGCTGCTTTGTCATCCCCTTCTTGCTCCCTGATGCGCATGCTTTCGGGTATCAGCACCGCCGTATCAATACTATTGATAAAGCCTGAAAACAGAATCATGGTCGCAAAAACAAAAAAGTAGATATCAGTTTTTATATTACTGCCAAAATACCGTGCGATGATGATGGTGAGCAGAAATAAGATGCCTTTTGATATAATGTTGAATAAAACAGAAAGTACTACTCCTTTTTTATACGATTCTGATTGTATCAACTTCATAAAATTCATTAAACACAAATTACACGAATTGCCCTTATTACACGAAATAAACACATTCAGTATTTAATAATTCGTGTAATTCGTTTTTAATTCGTGAAATTTGCCGCCTATGCATTACGCTTCAATTGAAAATTTAGCCAAATCCTTTGGCATACGTAC
>JBKJPN010000212.1:0-5978 GCA_046595125.1 Ferruginibacter sp. | reverse complement strand
CTGAGCGACCGGTCAATTTCTGTTTTTAAAGAAGCTTTAAAAGCCAAAGCATCATCGGTTTTTTCCGCATTGTGGTTAATCATTACATCAATTAAGGTACTGTCTTCTCCATCCGATAAAGGCTGATCCATACTTACATGACGGGCCGATGAATTGAGCACCGCAGTTACCTCATCCACTTCCATATCCAATAAAAAAGCAAGTTCTTCTGGCGTTGGTTCTCTTTCAAACTCCTGTTCCAACTGTGAAAAAGCTTTACTGACACGGTTTGTTAAGCCAACTTTGTTTAATGGTAATCGTACAATTCTTGATTGCTCGGCTAGTGCCTGTAAAATACTTTGGTGTATCCACCACACCGCATAGGAAATGAATTTAAAGCCACGGGTCTCGTCGAAACGCTGTGCAGCTTTTATTAAGCCAAGGTTTCCTTCATTAATAAGATCCGGTAATGTTAAACCCTGATTTTGATATTGTTTGGCTACAGACACAACAAAACGCAGATTGGCTTTGGTAAGTTTTTCCAGCGCAAACTGGTCGCCCTGCTTAATTCTAACTGCCAATTTTACTTCTTCTTCAGGCGTAATTAATTCCACTTTACCAATCTCTTGCAGGTATTTCTCTAAACTCTGGCTTTCACGATTTGTAATCGACTTAGTGATTTTTAGCTGACGCATGCTCATAAGCCCTGATATTTAAAGGTTATAGAGAAATTAATTTTGGGTTAACCATTTGTTAAAACCAGCCTTGGTTATTAACGTAATTTACCCTATTTCCAATACGTTACCAAAAAAAATAATCTAAAAGACTGAATTTCAGTAGGTTTCAGCCAATCTTGTTAGGTTTTTAGTGTTAATAACTAAAACAGAAAATAAATAAAGAAAAAATTTGTTCTGTGGATTATTTTGTTATTATTGCAGCATTACAACGATATTTAAAATTACAGAATGAGTAAAAAGTTATTATATACATTGGAATACCCAGTAAGATGTTCTCCGGGAATTTTGTACGAATTTTTAAGAACGCCTGCAGGACTACAAGAATGGTTTGCTGATAAAGTTGATGAACGTGACAGTATGTTTACTTTTAGCTGGAATGGCACGGAAGATAAGGCGGAATTACTAGACAGTGAAGATGACAAGTTTGTGCGTTTTAGATGGGACTACATGACCAAAGATGAATATTTTGAATGGCGAATTGATAAATCAGAAGTTACCAATCAAACTATATTAATCATTAGTGATTTTGCCGAAAAAAAGGAAATTAAAGACCAAAGCCAGTTATGGGAATACCAGGTGAAAGAATTATTTCATCGCCTCGGCAGTTAAGCCTTTATTAAATTCAACAATTCTTCAAAAGCATTTTCGAGCAGTGCAGAAACATCATTGGTTTTCTGCAAAGGGAATCGTTTTGCCAGCTTGATAAATTTTTTCTGCGTTATTATTTCTGCTGTTTCTTTCGATGATATTTTCTTCGTTTCAATATAATTATCTGGCCGAAAGTGATGATGCCATTGAGTTTCATTGATACACAAATAAAATTCAGAGTGTTGCAATTCACTAAGTCGTTTTATAAGCTGTTGCTGAAATTGCGTTTTATATGTACCAGAAAGCTGTAAGGTAACACTGAAGAAATTCCCCCACCAGAACATGGTTCTTACCGCAAAAATATTTTCAGCATCAAAGCAACGCGGATTATCTAAAATCAAAAAAGGCAGTTGCAAATAATTTTCTCCTTTAGAAATTTTAGCATCGGACTGTAATACAGCAGCAGGTAACCATTCTTTTTCCTGCTGAATAATTGCTTTTTGTTTTTCTGCAATTTCGCCGAGCATACTGCTTATCTTATCGATGATAACACGTTTCGTTAAAATCCACTCAGGGTTATTTACCAGTTGCAGTTCCTCATCAGAAAGTATTAATTTTGAAAAATTGTTCATCGGCCATCAATTTACTACAATAAATTTTATTACATTTTCTGCAGTGCATGATAAAGAAATTAGATAAACTTATTCTCAAGTCTTTTATCGGGCCGTTTATAGTAACGTTCTTCATTGCTTTTTTTGTGTTGATGATGCAGGGTCTTTGGAAATATTTGGATGATCTGGTGGGCAAAGGATTGGACCTTATCACCATTGGCCAGTTTTTGTGGTATGTGAGTGCATCAATGCTTACTTTGGCCATGCCCATTGCCATTCTCATCTCTTCCATCATGACTTTTGGAAACCTGGGCGAAAGCTTTGAACTGGTCGCTATCAAATCTTCGGGCATTTCATTGCTTAGGTTCATGCGGCCTTTAATGTGGGTTGCTGTTTTGT
This sequence comes from Ferruginibacter sp., assembly GCA_046595125.1. Taxonomy (GTDB): domain Bacteria; phylum Bacteroidota; class Bacteroidia; order Chitinophagales; family Chitinophagaceae; genus Ferruginibacter. Next base: position 3,664 of record JBKJPN010000212.1, on the reverse strand, counting down.
TTTCTGGTATCACTTTCATGTTTGCCAACTATGTAATACCTTATGCCAATTTAAAATTTGTAGCGCTGTACAATGATATCTTTTTTAAGAAACCAGCCTTCGATTTAAAAGAAGGTGTCTTCTTTACCCATATTCCTAACTATGCCATTAAGGCGGGTAAAAAAGATGCTGATGGAAAAACCATTCGCAATGTGTTGATTTATGACCAAACCAATCCGCTGCAGAATAACTGCATCATTGCAGAAACAGGCGTGATGACCATTTCGGCCGATAAGAAATTTTTAGAATTTAATTTAAAAAACGGTTTCCGATACCAAGAAAACGGTAATATTGGCGACACTGCTACTGAATATATCAGGCTCGGGTTCAAGTCGTTTAAAAAATTGTTTGACATTAGCTCGCTGCAAAAACAAAACACTAACGACAGTGTTTACCGCAACAATTTTAAAATGCTTAGTGCTGGGCAAATCAGCAAATCTCTAGATTCTTTGTATAAACTAAATGACAGCTTAGCCAGCCGGCAGAACCGCGCTATAAATGTTTACCTGCCTTATGCGGCCATGCAAGACAGCAGTAAAAATAAAGTACCGGTAGTGCAAGCTAAAAAGAATGCCTTCGATTCAATAATACCCGATTCGGCTAGATTCATCGTATATAATTCTGCCATTGGCATAGCCAATAATTTAAAAAATACCGTTGAGAGTACTGGAAATGAATTGGCAAACAGAAAAGATGAAATACGGTATCATCAAATAGAATGGCATCGTAAATTCTCTTTGTCCATGGCTTGTTTTGTTTTATTTTTTATTGGAGCTCCTTTGGGCTCAATCATACGAAAAGGTGGACTGGGCATGCCTTTGGTAATAGCTATTATTTTCTTTTTACAATTTCACCTACTGAATATGTTTGGTGAAAAATTTGTAAAAGAAGATATCATGTCACCTTTCTTTGGTATGTGGCTGGCGGTGTTGGTGCTTACGCCGGTAGGCATATTTCTCACGTACAAAGCCATGCACGACTCTCAGTTGTTTAATAAAGAATATTATAACCGAGTTTTTAAAAAGGTAAGAGTTTTTTTTACTAAAAAAAATGGAATATCTGCCACCTAAATTATCTATCTTATTAAACTCAGAAAAACAAAAACATGTACACAACTTTGCTAACTCATTTAGAAAATGGAATCTTCACTATCATCATCAACAGGCCTGATAAATTAAATGCACTCAACGCAGCTGTATTTACCGACCTGAATAATGTAGTTGATGAAATAAATAATACTGCCGAGATAAAATCAGCCATCATTACCGGTGCTGGCCCCAAGGCATTTGTTGCCGGTGCCGATATAAGCGAATTTGGAACTTTAGATAAAACCGCTGCTATGGCGCTTGCCAAAAGAGGTCAGGATACTTTTGCTAAAATTGAAAAATCCCCTAAACCAATTGTTGCGGCGGTAAATGGTTTTGCATTAGGTGGCGGTTGCGAACTGGCCATGGCCTGTCACTTTAGAGTTGCTGCTGAAAATGCAAAATTTGGGCAGCCTGAAGTAAATTTAGGTTTGATACCAGGCTACGGTGGAACACAAAGATTAGTTCAGCTAATTGGCAAAGGACGTGCAATGGAATTACTGATGAGTGCAAATATGATTGATGCAAATACGGCATTACAATATGGCTTGGTAAATTATGTGATTGCAGCAGAAGAGTTATTAAATAAAACAAAAACCATTCTTGAATTGATAAATTCCAAAGCCCCGCTTGCCATTGCAGGCTGCATAAAAGCAGCTAATGCAGTTTTTGATGAAACCAAAGACGGTTTTGCTGAAGAGATAAAAGAATTTGGAAACAGTTTTGATACAGAGGACATGAAAGAAGGCACAACAGCTTTTTTAGAAAAACGTAAAGCTGTTTTTACAGGGAAATAATTTAAGGGCTCGGTTGAGCCTTTTTTATTAGTCTTATCTTTGCAAAAGAACAAACCTTCAAAACAATATTATGGAATACAGAATAGAAAAAGATACCATGGGGGAAGTAAAAGTACCCGTGAATGCTTATTACGGTGCACAAACCCAACGTAGTATCGACAATTTTAAAATTGCCCAAGATATTAATAAAATGCCCAAAGAGATTATTAGGGCATTTGCATACCTGAAACATGCTGCTGCAATCACTAATATGGAAGCAGGTGTTTTAACTAAGAAGAAAGCAGATCTCATTGGTAAGGTTTGCAAAGAAATACTCGACGGAAAACTGGATGATTATTTTCCATTAGTTGTTTGGCAAACCGGTAGCGGTACACAAAGCAATATGAACGTGAATGAAGTAGTTGCTTACCGTGGGCACGTTTTAAATGGCGGCAAATTATCTGATAAAGAAAAATACCTGCATCCGAATGACGATGTAAATAAAAGCCAGAGCAGCAATGATACTTTCCCAACTGCCATGCATATTGCGGCCTATAAAATTTTAATGGAGGTTACTATTCCCGGCATTACTAAACTCCGCAATACGCTAGATAAAAAAGCGAAGGCTTATAAAAAAGTAGTGAAAATTGGCCGTACTCATTTTATGGATGCAACACCCATTACTGTTGGACAGGAATTCAGCGGATATGTTTCTCAATTGGATCACGGATTGAAAACAATAAAAAACAGTTTGGCTCATTTGAGCGAACTGGCATTGGGTGGAACAGCCGTTGGCACAGGCATCAACACGCCACCAAAATATGATGTGAATGTGGCAAAGCATATTGCTAAACTTACAAAGCTGCCTTTTAAAACTGCCGAAAATAAATTTGAAGCATTGGCCGCCCACGATGCAATAGTGGAAGCGCATGCTGCATTAAAAGTTGTTGCAGTTAGTTTGATGAAGATTGCCAACGATATCCGCATGTTATCATCGGGACCAAGAAGTGGCATTGGCGAAATTTTTATTCCGGATAACGAACCCGGCTCTTCCATCATGCCGGGTAAAGTTAATCCAACGCAATGCGAAGCATTAACCATGATAGCAGCACAAGTAATGGGTAACGATGTTACCATTGGAATTGGCGGCAGCAACGGACATTTTGAATTGAATGTTTTTAAACCGGTAATGATCTTTAATTTTCTTCATAGCGCCAGATTGATTGGTGATGGTTGTGTTTCATTCAATGATAAATGTGCGGTAGGTATTGAACCTATTAAAGCCAACATTAAAAAGCACCTTGATAATTCATTGATGCTGGTAACTTCTTTAAACACAAAAATTGGTTATTATAAATCTGCAGAGATTGCACAGAAAGCACATAAGGAAGGAACCACGTTAAAAGAGATGGCTGTAAAATTAGGATATGTAACTGCCAAAGAATTTGATGAGTGGGTGATTCCGGCAAATATGGTAGGTAAGATTTAATTGATTGTACCTAATTGTTAAGGAGCCTTATTCAGATGGAAGAAGGCTCCTTAATTTTATTAACGTATTTAGATTTTAAGCAGAATTTCTTCCAGCATTAATGATACCAAAAGAACAACGTATCACCAGTTTACCAAACTCTTCTCTTTCCGGATTCTGAGTTCCCTTTTCTTCCATTTCTCTAACCCTTGTAAAGCATGTTATACAGCTAAAAATTAATTCCCATATCGTTCTTAAAATGCTGCAGCGCCCGGTTGGCTGAATGATCCATAATT
>JBKJPN010000116.1:0-20451 GCA_046595125.1 Ferruginibacter sp. | reverse complement strand
ATTTGGGCAAATACATTTAATAAGTTTGATCCTACTTCGCCGTTCGGTGGTTACAAAGAAAGTGGCTATGGAAGAGAAGGCGGATTGCATGGGTTGAGTGCTTATGTAAACCTCGGCCCCCTCTAACTACCCCAAGGGGGAGGACATCAGGGAGATTGTAGCGACGATGAGTGGAGAAAAATAAAATAATTAAAAAGGTATAAAATAAAAAACTGCCAACTTCGAGTTCCCTCTCCTTTGGAGAGGGGTTGGGGTGAGGTCAAAAAGCAAACTATGGCTACAGTAACAAAAAGCAAAAAACGTTTAGAAGTTTTAAAAACTTACAAAATATACATCGGCGGGCAATTCCCCCGTACAGAATCGGGCAGGTATTATATAGCAACAAACGCAAAAAAAGAAAAACTTGCGAATGTTTGTATGAGTTCAAGAAAAGATTTTAGAGATGCTGTGGGTAAAGCCCGTGGTGCATTTGGTGGCTGGAGCGGCAGAGCTGCTTTTAACCGTGGACAGATTTTGTACCGCATTGCTGAAATGCTGGAAGGCCGTAAAGCACAATTTGTTGAGGAACTGATGAAACAGGATTCAACCAAAGCACAGGCCGAAAAAGAAGTGAGCCTTTGCATTGACCGCCTAATTTATTATAGCGGCTGGTGCGATAAATTTCAACAATTATTTAGCTCTGTAAACCCGGTTGCTTCATCACACTTTAATTTTTCCAATCCTGAGCCAACAGGTGTTGTGGCCGCTGTTGCTCCGCAGAGCGATTCTCTATTAGGATTGGTTTCTGTTATTGCTCCTATCATTGCTGGGGGCAGTACCTGTATTGTATTGGCTTCAAACACAAAACCACTTTGTGCAGTAACATTTGCTGAAGTGCTTAACAGCTCTGATTTACCGGGTGGAGTAGTAAATATCCTTACTGGTAAAGTAGCCGAACTTGTTCCCTTCTTTGCCGACCATATGGATGTGAATGCCACTGTTTATTGTGAAAGCGACGCCGCAACAAAAAAAATGATCAAAGAAAAATCTTCGCTGAATGTAAAAAGAGTTGTGCTGTATGATAAAGTAAAATGGAATGATGCAACAGGCCAGTCTCCTTATTTTATTATGGACCTGCAGGAAATAAAAACAACCTGGCACCCAATTGAAAATATTGGGGGAGCGAAGGCGGGCTACTAGTAAATATTTTGCAACAAAAAAGCCGATTCAGATTTGAATCGGCTTTTTAATTATTGATTTATTTTTTACCCGTGACAATGCTTATACTTCTTACCACTACCACAAGGACAAAGATCATTTCTTCCCGGTGCTTTTTCAACACGGATGGGTTCCTGCTTTTCCTGTTGTGATGGATCTATATAATCATTCTCGGCACTCATATGCTCGGGACCGCCACCAGCTCCGGCAAATTCCTCCTTGCGCTGGCGCATTTTGCTCAGGTCAGTTTTGCGTTCACGTCCTTCTCGTATTTGTCCGGCATTGGTTTGCTCCAACGGTATTTGTGCATGGCAAAGGAAACTCACAATTTCCTTATTCACTTTATCATCCATTTGCTTAAAGGCTCCAAAGGCTTCAATCTTATAAATTACCAACGGATCCTTTTGTTCGTAACCGGCCGTCTGCACACTCTGGCGCAAATCATCCATTGAACGCAGATGCTCTTTCCAAGCATCGTCAATCAAAGCCAACGTAATGTTGCGTTCCAAAGCATCATTCAATTCCATACCTTCTGTAGCTAAATATTTATCCAGATTAGCCAGTGCCTGTATCTGTTTTTTACCATCGGTAAAAGGCACAGCTACATTTTCAATATGATTACCTTGTTCTTTGCGAATATTTTTAATAATAGGCAAAGTCTGGTTGATCATTGCCAGCGTTTTACTGCGGTACTGTGTGATGGCTTCTTCATATAACCTGTCGCTAAGGGAATTTGCATCGCCTTTCTCCAGTTCTGCGGCAGTAATGGAAGTTTCAATTCCAAAATTCATAATAGTCGCCAGCTTAAATTCATCATGGTTATTTATCTCCTTAAAAGAAAAAATCAACCCGTTGGCAACAGAATAAAATGAGTTATCTAAATCCAATGCAAGCCTTTCGCCAAACAAAGCATGGTTACGTTTTTTGTACACCACGTTACGTTGTTTGTTCATCACATCATCATACTCAAGCAAACGTTTACGAATACCAAAGTTATTTTCCTCTACCTTTTTCTGTGCACGTTCGATAGATTTTGTAATCATGCTATGCTGAATCACTTCGCCTTCTTTGTAACCCATACGATCCATCAGTCCGGCAATACGCTCACTGCCAAACATCCGCATCAAATCATCTTCCAGTGATACAAAAAAACTTGAACTTCCCGGATCTCCCTGGCGACCCGCACGTCCACGTAACTGCCTGTCAACACGGCGACTTTCGTGACGCTCGGTACCTAAGATTGCCAAACCACCAGCTTCTTTAACGCCGGGGCCAAGTTTAATATCGGTACCACGACCGGCCATGTTAGTAGCAATCGTTACCGCACCAGCCAAACCTGCTTCGGCAACAACTTGTGCTTCCTTACCATGCTGTTTTGCGTTCAATACATTGTGTGGAATATTTTTTTGCTTCAGCATTCTGGCCAGCAATTCACTTACTTCTACGTTGGTAGTACCAACTAAACAAGGCCGTCCTTCACTGCGGAGCTTTTCCACTTCGTCAATTACCGCTTTATATTTTTCACGTTTTGTTTTGTACACAAAATCCTGATCGTCTTTACGGATGAGCGGCATGTTGGTAGGAATATTAACTACATCCAATTTATAAATACTCCAGAATTCGCCCGCTTCTGTTTCGGCCGTACCGGTCATACCAGCAAGCTTGTGATACATACGGAAATAATTCTGAAGCGTAACCGTTGCATAAGTTTGAGTTGAGGCTTCAATCTTTACATTTTCTTTTGCTTCCAATGCCTGGTGTAACCCATCCGAGTAACGGCGACCTTCCATAATACGGCCGGTTTGCTCATCCACAATTTTAATGGCACCTTCAATCACCACATATTCTATATCCTTATCAAATAAAGTGTAAGCTTTTAGTAATTGCTGCACAGTGTGAATACGATCAGCTTTTAAAGCATAATCATTTATCAGCGCTTCTTTCTGCTGCAGTTTTTCATCGGCGTTGATAGCGCTTTTCTCAATATCCGACAGGCGGATAGCAATATCAGGCAAGATAAAAAATTCAGGATCTTCTCCACTCTTTGTTATCAACTGAATACCCTGATCGGTAAGATCTACCTGGTTATTTTTTTCATCAATATTGAAGAAGAGTTCCGCATCAACCTTTGGCATTTCCTTTTGCTGATCAGCCATATAATAATTCTCGGTCTTCTGCATTTTAACCCGCATGCCCGGCTCACTTAAAAACTTAATTAAGGCGCTGTTCTTTGGCAAACCACGATGGGCACGGTATAATGCAAGTCCGCCATCTTTAGGATCATCATTACCTTCGGCAATTTTTTTCTTGGCTTCAATTAAATATTGATTAGTTGCTTTACGCTGTGCTTCTATTAATTTTTCAATCCTAGGTTTCAGGTCGAAGAACTGTTGTGTGTTATCGCTATGACCAACCGGACCACTGATAATTAACGGTGTACGGGCATCATCAATTAAAACGCTATCCACCTCATCCACCATAGCAAAATGGTGTTTGCGCTGCACCATTTCGTTTGGCGTATGCACCATATTATCACGCAGATAATCAAAACCAAATTCATTGTTGGTACCATAAATAATATCGGCGTTGTAAGCAGCACGACGGGCATCGCCGTTGGGCTCGTGTTTGTCGATACAATCAACACGCAAACCTAAAAACTCAAAAATAGGACCATTCCATTCGCCATCTCGTTTGGCCAGGTAATCATTCACCGTTACAATATGTACACCTTCGCCAGATAATGCATTTAAATAGGCAGGCAGCGTACTCACTAATGTTTTACCTTCACCCGTTGCCATTTCGGCAATCTTTCCTTCGTGTAAAACCATACCACCAATCAACTGCACATCGTAATGAACCATGTTCCAAGTAACGGTTGTACCGCCAGCGGTCCAAGTGTTTTTATAAATGGCTTTTTCACCTTCGATAATGATATTACTTTTTTTAGCAGCCAGCTCTTTATCTAATTCGGTAGCGGTGCTTTCAAGGTTTTCGTTTTCTTTAAATCGACGACTAGTTTCTTTCACCACCGCAAATGCTTCGGGTAAAATATCTTTCAGCACAACTTCCAGTTGCTTATCTTTTTCTGTTTTTAATTCGTCAATTTCTTTATAAAAAGTATCACGGCCATTAATATCAGCTACAGGCAGTTCTTCTGCGGCTTTCTTTTTATCTGCTATGTCTGTATTAATTGTACTGAGATGCGCAGCAATTCGTTGCTTAAACTCGGCAGTTTTATTCCGCAGTTCATCATTGCTCAACGATTGATATTGGTCGAAAAATTGATTAATCTGACTTACTATCGGTTTGATTTTTTTTACGTCCTTTTCGCTCTTATTACCGCCAAAAAGTTTCGAAATAATTCCACTCATAAAATATAGTATTGCTTGGGTATTTGCTTATTGTTACTATTATTCTGCTGTCAAATATGGTGCTGAAAACAATTTAAAGCCATAATGACAGAAAACCCGATTTAAACAGGGCACCAAAGGTAATAAATGTTTGTTGTTTGGGACTTATTGATTGGTTTTGAGCGTTAAACTATTTAGGGTAATCAATAATTAGACTAAGCTAGCAAACAATCCTCTAGTTATTTTGTTACCTAACTTGTAAAAAACAAGTTATGCAAAAGATATCGCTGCTCATATGCCTGTTGGCCGCTACATTTTCTTCTTTTTCTCAAAAAGTTGATTTGCTCAAATTTGAAAAAGACCGCACCCGCCTTCAAAAAAATTCGATGATTGTACTGGCTGGCTGGTCGGTAGCTAATATCGTGGGCAGCAGTATTGCTACCGATACCCGTAATAAAGAGATGCGGTATTTTCATCAGATGAACGTGATGTGGGGTGGTATCAACCTGGCCATTGCCGGGCTAGGTTATTGGGGTGCAGGTAGAGAAAAGTTTGATAACCCTACCCTTGAATCGGTGCTGAAACATCAAAACCGGATTGAAAAAACTTATTTAATTAATGCCGGACTGGATGTGGTTTATGTAGGGTCGGGCCTACTGATGAATAAAATCAGCAATAATCAGAAAAACCCCGAAAAATTTAAAGGTTACGGCAACTCAATCATGCTGCAGGGTGGATTTTTGTTGGTTTACGATGCCGTCCTTTATGCCATTCATAAAAACCACGGCAAGCTGTTGAAAGGAGTGGCTGAAAAAGTCAGCTTGAATGCAGGGCCCGGCGCAATATCGCTTACTTATAACTTCTAATTTTTGTTAAGAAATTCTCAAATTTGCAACCACTCATCAAAATTAATTGTTGCATATAAATAACTAAGCATAGTTTTACACGAACGAATTCGTATTTCAACATTAAGTTTATGAGAAAAGCACTAATCACAATAATTGTGATTTTTTTAGTAATAAGTACCAATGCACAGGTAAAAGGTACCCTCATTGACTCTGCAACAGTAAAACCAATAGAAAATGCCGTTATCGGATTAATTGTAAAATCAAACCCCGGCGACACCAGTTATACATTTACCAATGATAAAGGGCAGTTCCGGTTTGAAGTGGTACCGAATTCCAATTTCTCTATCATCATCCGCCATTTGGGATACTGGCCAGTGGCTAAATTTATACCAGTAACCAAGGCCGAGAAAACAATTGATGTAGGCAGTTTTGTATTGGCGCAGGATGCCAAATTATTGTCTGAAGTAACTGTGCAAACCGCTGCCATCGTAATTAAAGAAGATACCATAGAATATAATGCAGCTTCTTTTAAAGTTAAAGAAGGTGCTGTTGTAGAAGATTTACTAAAAAAATTGCCGGGTGTGCAAGTTGATAGGGACGGAAATATAACCGCTCAGGGAAAAGCAGTAACCCGCGTTAAAGTAAACGGTAAGGATTTTTTTGGCGGCGATGTAAAAACGGCCACCAAAGAACTACCTGCAAATATTGTTGACAAGATTCAGATAATTGATGATTACGGCGACCAGGCAACGGTAAGCGGCATTAAAGACGGCGACCCCGATAAAGTGATGAACATTCAAATAAAAAAAGATAAAAACAAAGGCTTTTTTGGAAGAGTTACAGCTGGATACGGAACCGATGACCGCTACCAGGCTTCGTTTAACGGCAATTATTTTAACAATGATATGCAGATTTCTTTTTTGGGAAACAGTAATAACACCAATACTTCTTTGTTTAATTTTAATGGAGGCGGCAACCGCGGTGCAACCAGCATGATGAAATCGGGCATGGCCGTAATGAGCAATGCTGGTGGCATGGGTGCCATGAGAAATATAGATGCCAGTGCTTTCAGTGGCGGCAGTGGCAATGGCATCTCAACCACCAATTCGTACGGCTTCAACTACCGTGATCAGTGGGGTAAAAAGCTGAGTGTGTACGGCAGCTATTCATACAATCACAAAAATACTAGCGAGTTGCAAACTTCTTCTTCGCAAAACTTTTTTGATACCAGTAGTTTTGTAAATAATCAAAATGTAAATAACCAAACCAAAGGAAGTTCGCACCGATTTACATTTAATATAGAGTATCAGGTAGACTCTTTTAATTACCTGAAAATTAGTCCCAGCATTAATTACAGCGGTAGCGATGCAAACAATTTCAATATTTTCGATTACAAGAAATTCGATAGCACAAAAACTACCGATGGCAGTAATAAGAATTTAACTGGCTCCGAAGCACCCAACCTGGCTATCACCATCTTATACAATCATAAGTTTAGAAAACGTGGCCGTAACTTTTCTACCAGTATTAATTTGGGCAGCAGTCAGAGTAATTCCGATCAGGATATAACCAATTTAAGTTACCAGTATGTGCCCCCTTTTGCAGGGCCAAGAAATATTTTTCAGTATGTTGACCAGAATAACAACAACTACAATTATGGTGTAAGGTTTACCTATTCGGAACCACTAAATAAATACCAGGCGCTCGATTTCAGCTATTCTCATAACCTGAATTACAGTCGCAACGACCGCCAGACTTTTAATGTAGATTCTGCCACGCAAGCAAAAACTTTCAACAACTTTTTGAGCAACGATTACGAGAATAATTTTTACAACAACCGCATCGGATTATCGCTCAGAACCACCAAAAAGAAATACAATTACACAGTTGGTATAAGTGTGCAGCCAGTTAGCCAGCAAGGCAAATCAATCACCCGAGATAGCGCATACAATACCATCAGGAGGGCTAATATTTTCCCCATTGCCAGGTTCGTTTATAATTTCAACCGCACCAAAACCTTAAACTTCAGCTACAATGGAAACGCTACCCAGCCAAGCTTTAGTCAGTTACAGCCGGTTCAGGATGTTAGCAATCAGCAAAGTATTAGCACCGGTAATCCAAATCTTAAACCATCCATGAACCACAGTGCGAATTTGTCTTTCAACAATTTCAATTTCATCAGCGGCAAGGTTTTGTTTACGAATATTTCTTTCAGTACTATAAAAAATCAAATTGTTTATAACAATATTAATAAAGGTGCTGGTAGGCAGTTGAGTATGCCCGAAAATGTAAACGGCTTTTATAACCTGCTTGGTTTTTATGTGTACTCAAGGCCATACAAAAACAGGAAATATGTAGTTACGGCCAGAGGAACCGCCAACTATAATCACAATATTGCATTGGTAGATAGTATCCGCAATATAGGCAGCAACTGGGTTGTTAGCCAGGGATTTAATTTTGAATACAATTACAAAGAAATTCTGGAACTGGGTACGGGTGCAAGCTACAGCCTGAATGATGTGCATTATAAAAACAATACGGGTAAACCACAAACAACTTTTCAAAATACAACAAGTAGTGCATGGACTTTCAGCAGCAATATGAACCTGAATATCACCAAAAGTCTGGTGTTGAAATATGACGTTGATTATACTATCAATAGCGGTTTGGCTGCCAACGTAAGCCAGAACCAGGTGATTATGAACACTTCCCTTGAGCAGCAATTATTTAAAAAGAAGAACGGAATTTTGAAAATAGAAGCCTTCGATTTGTTTAAACAAAACAGCAATATTACCCGTTCGGTAACAGCCAATCAAATCATCGATACCCGTTCAAACCGGCTAACAAGGTACTTTATTGCCAGCTTTACCTACCGTATACAACGGTTTGCCGGCAAGTCAACAACCCAGAGCCCCGGAATGGATTTTAGAAGAATGGGTACCCCTAGGCCTGGTTTTTAGGTATAAAACCTTAATAAATATAAATAATCAAGGGCTTTTTTTGAAACCCTTTTTCATTACCTTTGCCAGCCTAAAAGCTACTCCCGAAGTATATCGGGACAGTTACTGTTAATTTAACCAGGATATAACTATGAGTGGTGCATTAAAAGAGGTTCGTAACCGGATAAAGAGCGTTCAGAGTACACAACAGATTACAAAAGCTATGAAAATGGTGAGTGCTGCCAAGCTTCGCCGTGCACAAGACGCCATTACACAAATACGTCCTTACGCCCAAAAGCTGCAGGAAATGCTGAGCAATATTGTCAGCAACAGCGATGTTGATGTAAATATGGCCTTAGCTGCCCAACGCCCCGTAGAGAATGTGATGATTATTGTAGTTACCAGCGACCGTGGATTGTGTGGCGGTTACAACAGTAATCTTATTAAATTAGCCAAGCAGGTAATTGAAGAAAAATATCCTGCACAAATGGCAAAAGGAAAAGTACAGATTTTGCCAATAGGTAAAAAAGGATATGAGAATTTTACCAAAAATGGTTTTAAAGTAGTTAATCAATATTGGGATATTTTTACCGGTTTAAGTTTTGATAAAGTACAGGCTGCTGCAAAGCACGCCATGGATGCTTTTGCCAATAAAGAAATTGATGCAGTGGAACTTATTTACAGTGAATTTAAAAATGCAGGTACACAGCGTTTTGTTGCCGAGCAGTTTTTACCGATACCTAAAGTTCAAAAAATAGAAGGACAAAAAAATGCAGATTTTATTTATGAGCCTGATAAAAACACATTGATTGAAGAGCTGATGCCAAAGATTTTAAACACCCAGTTGTTTAAAGCCACCTTGGATGCAAACGCCAGTGAGCATGGCGCCCGTATGACGGCCATGGACAAGGCCAGCGATAATGCCAACGAATTATTAAAATCATTAAAGATTAGCTATAACCGTGCAAGGCAGGCGGCCATTACAACCGAATTAACGGAGATTGTGAGTGGTGCGGCGGCATTACAAGGATAAAATACAAATGAGCTGATTAGCTAATTCGATAATTTGCTAATTTTTTCACCGGCAGAGGTCTTTATTAAATGAATTAGCAAATTAGCATATTGGCTAATTAGCAAATTAACCACCATGGAACTTTCAGAAATCATTCCACACATAGAGGCTTTAATTTTTGCTAGCGATAAACCGCTGACTAATGAAGATGTAGCCGAACTAGTGAACAGTGCTTTAGCTTTTATAGAAGACCGTGCCACACAGGAACAGGTAGATGCAGCTATTGAAGGCATCAGCGAAAAATATGCAGCCGAATTTTATGCGTTTGAATTAAAACAGATTGGCGGCGGCTGGCAGTTTCTTACTAAAAAAGAATACCACAAAACCGTTGCACAGCTTAATGGTGATAAATTTTTAAAACGCCTTTCTACAGCAGCGCTGGAAACACTTGCCATTATTGCTTATAAACAACCCATTACTAAAAGTGAGATTGAAGCCATCCGTGGTGTAAACTGTGATTATGCGGTGCAAAAGCTTTTGGAAAAAGATTTAGTAATTATCTCTGGTCGTAATGAAGATGCTGTTGGTAAGCCACTCATTTATGCTACTTCAAAATCCTTTATGGATTATTTTGGTATCAATAGTGCCGAAGACTTACCTAAAATTTCGGAAGTGATGATGGAAGAGCTTGTTAAAGCTACCAATATGCAGGATGTGGAAGAAAATACAGATGAATTTATTACCCCTGAAGCATTGGTTGAGACAGAACATGTTGAAATTGTTGAAGAAAGCATTGTTGAAGAAATCGTTTCTGACGAAGCTGTAAATGAAGAAACGGAATTAACAGAAAGTGACGATACCGTATTAGCAGTTACCGAAACTGGCGACAATGTAGAAGAAGTTAACGACGAAAGCAATAACGACGAAGAAAAACAGGCTTAATCCTCATTTATTAAAAATATTCAACTAAGGCATGATTTTTTCATGCCTTTTGTTTTTACATTAACTTTAAGCTATGACAAAACGACTTTTCACCATATTTCCAATAAAGTATTTTTTCCTCGGGCTAATATTTATATCATGTGCCTCAACCAAAAGCAATGCAGATATGAATACAGAAACAAATAATAAACAGTCAATTGGCCCCGTTGCCGACTTTGACAAACAAGGCCACCGCGGCTGCCGGGGTTTAATGCCCGAGAATACTATCCCGGCTATGCTCAATGCTGTTGGCATGTGGGTTACCACGCTGGAGATGGATGTCTGTATCAGCAAGGATAAAAAAGTATTCCTGTCCCATGAGCCGTTTTTCAATCATGAGATTACGACTAAGCCAGATGGCGGTTTCATAGATGAGAAAAACGAGCGCAGCTTCAATATGTACAAGATGAATTATGCTGATATTGCTAAATATGATGTTGGCATGAAGCCGCATCCTCGTTTTCCTGATCAGCAGAAAATGAAGGTGGTAAAACCATTGTTGTCGGATGTTTTTAAAGCGGTGAAAGAATTTATGATGACTGCTAGGCGCCCATTCCCTTTGTATAATATTGAAACTAAAACCCTGCCGGCCGGCGATGGCATTTATCACCCTAAACCAGCCGAATTTATTGAATTGCTGATGGCCGTAATCAAAGAAAACCAAATGGAAGATTTTGTTATCATTCAGTCTTTCGATTTCAGAACATTGAAATACCTGCATAAACATTACCCAAATATCAAAACAGCCATGTTGGTAGAAGCCAATAACAAAAGCAGTTTTCGCAAACAAATTAAAGACATTGGCTTCACGCCCACCATTTACAGTCCCGAATCAAGTCTGGTAATCGTCGATTTGGTAAAGGAATGCCATGATTTGAATATGAAGATTATTCCCTGGACGGTGAATGACAAAAAAGAAATTGAGCGGTATAAAAAGATGGGGGTAGATGGTATCATTACTGATTACCCCAATCTATTCAATGACTAAGAAAACTTTCAACATAATTTTTATTGTATTTGCAGTATTGGCTTTCTGTGCATTGATTTACCATATAAAAGAAATAATATCCCCAAGCAAAAAGTCTTTTGCTATAATTAGTTTAGTCGGTAGCTTCCGACACATTGTTTTTGTGTTAATCAACTGCATTTGTATTTATGGAATATTAAGAAGGCCGTTATGGTTTATCTGGTTCCTTGGATTGCTGACCATACAACAATGGTACAGCCATGGAAGCTATATTGTTGAATACTGGAAAGTTTCAAATCATATTCATTGGATAAGTGTCGGAGTTGTTCTATTAATGCCTTTGCTGTTTTATTTGCTAATTTTCGAAAGGAAATCTAACCAATAACACCCAACCAGTCATTTGCATTCTTAAACAATAATTTTTCTTTCAGCGCAGTAGAAAAATTCATTTCTTCAATCAACTTTCCCGGATGATGTTCGCCCAATGGAAAAGGATAATCACTGCCCATACATATTTTATCTTCTCCCATCAGTTCAATAATAAAATTCATTGCCATGGGGTCATGCACTAAACTGTCAATCCAGAATTTACCAATATAATCTCTTGGATTTATTGCATTATCAATCGCAACTAAATCGGGCCGTACATTAAAGCCATGTTCAATTCTGCCTATCGTAATTGGAAATGATCCACCGCCATGTGCAAAAGACACCCTTAGTTTTGGAAATTTTTGAAACACGCCGCCAAATATCAACGAACAGATAGCTCTTGAAGTTTCACCCGGCATACCTACCAGCCAGGGCAACCAGTATTTCTGCATCTGGTCCTGCCCCATCATTTCCCATGGATGTACAAACAAGGCACAGCCCAGCTTTTCGGCCGCAGCATAAAACGGAAAAAACTGTTCATCATTTAAATTAACGCCGTTGATATTGCTGCCAATTTCCAGTCCGGGCATTTTCAATTCGGTAATACAGCGCTCCATTTCTTTAATCGCCATGTCAACATCCTGCATTGGCACTGTGCCAATTCCAATAAACCGTTTTGGATTCTTTGCAACCGTATCAGCAATATGATCATTAAAAAAACGGGCGGTTTCCAAACCGTCTTTTGGCTTTGCCCAATAATTAAATAAAACAGGAATGGTAGAAAGAACCTGAACAGTAACTTCAGTTTCATCCATTTCTTTCATCCGCAAAGTTGCATCAAAACAATTATCCTCCACTTCTCTAAAAAGCTTATCGCCTTTCATCATGCAGGCTTTGCAATTGCGGTGTTCCAGATGTATAAATTCACCATAGCCGAATTTTTGTACCCAGTTGGGCATTTTATCAGGCATGATGTGAGTGTGTATGTCAATTTTCATTCTTAAGGTATGTGGTTTGTGGTTTATCGTTTGTGGTTAACAACAAACCACAAACTACAAACAGCTTAACCTTTTTTTATTGGTGCACTCATTACCGTTCCGCATTTTGCGCAGGTACGTTTTTGTTCATCGGCATAAAACCCTTCCATTACCGGTGGCAGTTGCGAAACAATATCTGTAATCACTTTATATTCTTCATATAATTTATCGCCGCAGTTTTCGCAGTACCACAAAAATCCGTCTTCTTCGGTTTCTCTAACTTTTTCAATCACCAATCCAACCGTTCCGGCTCCCCTTTGCGGCGAGTGCGGCGTTTTTGGAGGCAGCAAAAACATATCACCTTCATTAATGGCAATATCCCTTTGCTCGCCGTCGTCAATAATTTTCAAAACTATATTTCCCTCCACCTGGTAATACAGTTCTTCGCTTTCATTAAAATGGTAATCTTTGCGACTGTTAGGCCCGCCAACCACCATTACAATAAAATTTTCGGCGTCTTTATAAATACATTGGTTACCCACCGGAGGCTTTAACAGGCCGCGGTTTTCATCAATCCATTTTTTTAAATTAAAAGGAGCTGCTATAGACATAATCGTAATTTTAGACTTGTAAGTTAATTATTTTTTTTGTCCCAGCCTTTTATCAATGTGCATCTTCATTGGCAGTTTATCCTGAGCGAAGTCGAAGGACACTCTTGTACAGCAAATCACTATTGAACAGGCTTTCTTAAAATATTTCTTATTCCCAACTAAGTTTTATCTTTAATTATGAACCTAACTGTTCCATATCATCTCGAAAATTTCATTGGTGGAAATTTTATCGGTCCGCTCAGCGGAAATTTTATCGACAATATAAATCCCGCCACCGGCGAAATGTATGGACAGATACCCGACAGCAATGCAAAAGACATTAGTGTGGCCGTTAAAGCTGCAAAAAAAGCTTTCCCGGAATGGAGTACCATGCCTGTTGAAAAAAGATTTATCATCTTAAATAAAATAGCCGAACTCATCAAAGCAAATCTGGATGAACTGGCACTTGCCGAAACAAATGACAATGGAAAACCATTATGGCTCAGCAAGCAGGTTGATATTCCCAGGGCATCATCCAACTTTCGTTTTTTTGCAACAGGCATTATGCATTTTGCAAACGAAAGCCACAGTATGGAAGATAAAGCAGTGAATTATACACTGCGTCAACCAATAGGAATCGTCGGCTGTATCTCTCCATGGAATCTTCCATTATATTTATTTACCTGGAAAATTGCTCCTGCACTTGCTACAGGCAATTGTGTAATAGCTAAACCTTCGGAAGTTACACCAGTAACAGCTTTCCTCTTAGGAAAGATTTGTAAGGAAGCAGGTTTACCCGATGGCGTGTTGAATATTGTACATGGTGTTGGTCAGCATTGCGGCGAAGCCATTGTAAAACATCCTGAGATAAAAGCCATTTCATTTACCGGCAGTACCAAGGCTGGCGAACGCATTGCTTCCATTGCTGCACCTATGTTTAAAAAATTATCGCTGGAACTTGGCGGCAAAAATCCCAATATCATTTTCAACGATTGTAATTGGGAAAAAATGCTGACAGAAACAATCCGTTCTTCCTTTGGTAACCAGGGACAAATATGTTTATGCGGCAGTCGCTTATTAATAGAAAGGTCGGCCTACGAAGAATTTAAAAAACATTTTATCCCGATCATTAAAAACATGAACCCCGGCGATCCGCTTTTGGAAACATCCAAGCAGGGAGCAATCGTTAGCAAAGTTCATTATGATAAAATAATGAACTGCATTAACTTGGCTAAAGAAGAAGGCGGCAAAATTTTATGCGGCGGAAATGCAGTTAAATTAGAAGGGCGTTGCGAAAACGGTTACTTCATTGAACCCACCATCATTGAAGGACTTGACCAAAACTGCAGAACAAACCAGGAAGAAATTTTTGGACCGGTTATTACCATTCAGCCTTTTGACACTGTTGAAGAAGCCTTGCAATTGGCCAACAACAGTACTTATGGTTTGGCAGCAAGTGTATGGACACAGGATATCAGCAAGGCAAATCACATTGCCTCAAAACTGGAGACCGGCATTGTCTGGGTGAATTGCTGGCTGGTTAGAGACTTAAGAACGCCATTTGGAGGAGTGAAGAATAGTGGTGTTGGAAGAGAGGGTGGATGGGAAGCGTTGCGATTTTTTACGGAGGCGAAAAATATTTGTATTCAATATTAAATAACCGCGGAGGCGCAAAGGCGCAGAGATTACTTTGCGTCTCTGCGACTTTGCGGTAAAACAAATTAATGAGTAAAGAAATAATAAACACAAACGAAGCAGCAAAACCTTTAGGTGCATATCCCCATGCAAGGCGTGTAGGTAATCTTTTATTTCTTTCAGGCATTGGCTCAAGAAATGCAAAAGATAATTCCATTCCCGGTCTTGAGCAGGATGCTGTTGGGAATATTACCAAGTATGATATTGAAGCAGAAACCCATCAATGTTTTGCCAATGTAAAAGCCGTGCTGGAAGCCAGCGGAAGCAGTTGGGATAAAATAGTAGATGTAACCGTTTTCTTAACCAACATGAAAAAAGATTTTGCGGCTTACAATAAAATTTATGGCGAATATTCAACAGATGTGCAAGCATGCCGCACAACTGTTGAAGTAAAAAGTTTGCCTACACCTATTGCAATAGAGTTAAAAGTTATTGCTATAATTGATTAATTGGGCTGAAGCCCGTGCATTTATTATAAATTGCCCGGCCCTTAAGGGCCGGGCAATTGAAACGATAGAATAGTTGGGCTAAAGCCCTTTAATTAATAATGAATTGCCTCGGGCTTAAGCCCGAGGCAATTGAAACCCAGACAAAGGGCTTTAGCCCAAAACATATTTATGAATTTTGAAAACACAGTTGCTTTTGCAAAACAATTAGATGAACAGGATTCTCTAAAGCATTTTAGAGAAAAATTTTATATCCCAATAATAAACGGTGCCGAATCTATTTACTTCACCGGTAACTCCCTTGGCCTGCAACCCAAAACCACACAGGATTATGTGCTCAACGAACTGGAAGACTGGGCCAGCTTTGGTGTAGAAGGACATTTTCATGCCAGACAACCTTGGTTCAGCTATCACGAAATGTTTCCGCAGTTATTGACAAAGATTGTTGGTGCATTGCCCGAAGAAATTGTGGTGATGAATCAGCTAACCGTGAATTTGCATTTGCTGATGGCCAGTTTTTTTCAACCCACAAAAGAAAGATTCAAGATTATCTGCGAAGCAAAAGCATTTCCATCTGATCAATATGCATTTGAAACGCAGGCAAGGTTTCATAGACTGAATCCTGACGATGTAATAATAGAAGTGGAGCCAAGAGCGGGTGAACATACAATACAAACAGAAGATATTTTAGCAACCATAAAACAACATGCCAACGAAACAGCCCTGGTAATTTTTAGTGGCGTGAACTATTATAACGGTCAGGTGTTTGATATGAAAGCCATAACCAAAGCTGCACATGATGCAGGTGCTTATTGCGGATTCGATTTGGCACATGCTGCCGGTAATATCGAATTGCATTTGCACGACTGGGATGTTGACTTTGCCTGCTGGTGCAGTTATAAATATTTAAACAGTGGTCCGGGTGGTGTGGCTGGTGCTTACATCAACCAAAAACATATCAGCAACAAAAGTTTAAAAAGATTGGCTGGTTGGTGGGGACAGGAAAAAGAAACCCGCTTCCTGATGGAGAAGGGTTTTAACCCAATACCTACTGCCGAAGGCTGGCAATTGAGCAATGCGCCCATTCTCAGTATGGCGGCACACAAAGCCTCGCTTGATCTGTTTGAAGAGGCCGGCTTTGAAAGTTTAACTGAAAAGGGACAGCAATTAAGCGATTATTTATTTTTCATCATCGAAAATATTAATGCTTCTGCCGATAAAAAAAGAATTGAGATAATCACACCAAAAGATGCAAAGGGTTGTCAGGTAAGCATGCTAATGCTGGAAAAGGGAAAAGAAGTATTTGATGCATTGAAGCAAAACGGAATTTTGGCCGACTGGCGTGAACCGAATGTCATCCGCGTAGCCCCTGTTCCTTTATATAATTCATTTGAAGATGTTTGGAAGTTTGGCGAAATTGTAAAACTGATCTTAAATAAAGAGTAATGCAAAAAAAAGAAACCTGCCTGACCGGCAGGCAGGCTGTTATTATTGGTGCCGGATTGGTTGGTTCATTGCTCTCAGTTTATTTATGTAAACGTGGATATAACGTAAAAATTTATGAGCGCCGTACCGATATGCGTAAAGCAGATCTTATTGCAGGCCGTTCCATTAACCTTGCCTTAAGTGACCGAGGTATTAAAGCATTGGAAGAAGTTGGCTTAATGGATGAAATAAGAAAAATATGCATTCCCATGCACGGTCGCTTTATGCATAATGCAGATGGAAGCACGGCTTATCAGCCTTATGGAAAAGAAGGACAGTATATCAATTCTGTTAGCCGTGGTGAATTGAATTGCAAACTGATGGATTTGGCTGAACAACATGGTGCCGAGATTATCTTCAACCAAAAATGCGAAAGTATAAACTTTGATAAGAAGGAAATTCTTTTTGAAGACGCTTCATCCGGCCAACAAATAAAAGTTAACGGCCAACTTGTTTTTGGTAGCGATGGAGCCTACGCAGCAAGTCGCTTAACGCATCAACTCCAACACAACCGATTTCAGTATAACCAATACTATATTGACTTTGGCTACAAAGAGCTTACAATCCCTGCTGGGGAAAATGGCAGCTTTCTTTTAGAAAAAAATGCCTTGCATATCTGGCCCCGTGGTAATTACATGATGATTGCCCTGCCCAATATTGATGGCAGCTTTACCTGTACTTTATTTTTTCCTTTTGAGGGCGACCCATCATTTGAAACATTGAATACCAAAGAAAAAGTAACAGCTTTTTTTAAAGAAACATTTACCGATGCTGTTCCATTAATGCCAACGCTGGAAGAGGATTTTTTTAATAATCCAACAGCATCCTTGGTAACTATAAAATGTTACCCATGGATACGAGAAGATAAATTTGCTTTGATAGGTGATGCCGCCCATGCTATGGTACCATTTTTCGGACAAGGCATGAACAGTGGTTTTGAAGATTGCGCTATATTGAATAGTTTGATAGATAAACATGCAGATGACTGGACAAATATTCTAAATGAATATCAAGAACTACGAAAACCCGATGCTGATGCGATTTGCGATTTGGCAATAAACAATTTTGTAGAAATGAGAGACAAAGTTGCCGACCCGAAATTCTTACTTCAGAAAAAAATTGAAGCAGCTTTCAGTAAAAAACATCCAGATAAATGGATTCCGTTGTATAGCCAGGTAACTTTCAGTCCGCAGATAAGGTATAGTGATGCTTTAGAAAACGGACGAAAGCAGGAAGCCATTATGCAGCAAATTATGGCAATGCCGAATATTGAAAACAAATGGCAGGATGAAGAGATTGAGAAAATGATATTGGAAAAGATCAATGCATAACCATGTACAAGTTCCCCTACTACACTGAAGAAGACGAGCTGAAGGTAATTGCCTTTATGAAAGAAAATTCATTTGCCACTATAATAGGTATTGGAGAACAATATCCGGTTGCCTCACACATTCCACTGGAAGTGGAAGTGCAGGAAGATGGCAAAATATTTCTAAGTGGTCACATGATGAAAAAAACAGATCATCACATTGCATTTGAAAAAAATGAAAATATTTTGGTAATATTTAACGGGCCGCATACGCAGGTAAGCGCAAGCTGGTACACTAATCCAGCTATGGGCAGCACCTGGGATTATATGGTGGTGCATGCCAAAGGCAAAATAAAATTCAAGGATGAACTTGGTACTTACGAAGCTGTTAGAGACATTACCAATAAATATGAGGGTTCAGAAAGGTCATCTTCCTTTGATAAAATACCTCAGGAATATATCGACAAAATGGTTAAGGCCATTGTTGGTTTTAGTATTGAAGTTGAGAGCCTTGAAAATACTTTTAAACTGAGTCAGAATCGTGATAAAGAATCAAAACAAAATATCATTGAAGAGTTGCATAAAAGAGGCGATGATAATTCAAAAGCTATTGCAAAGGAAATTTTATCACGCTTAACTGATTAACTTTGTAGCATGACCAGAAAGCAACTCATCGAGCAAATACAATTAAAAAAATCTTACCTCTGTGTTGGGCTTGATACCGACATCACAAAGATACCAGAGCACCTTCAATCGCATCCCGATGCGATTTTCCAATTCAACAAACAAATTATTGACGCCACACATGACCTGTGCGTTGCGTATAAAATAAATACTGCTTTTTATGAGGCGATGGGCGTTAAAGGCTGGCAGGCAATGGAGAAAACAGTCAATTATATTCCCAAGGACCAGTTTATAATTGCCGATGCCAAGCGTGGGGATATTGGCAACACTTCAACACAATATGCAAAAGCTTTTTTTGAAACTTTGAATTTTGATGCAATCACGGTTGCTCCTTACATGGGAGAAGACAGTGTAAAACCATTTTTAGCATTTGAAAACAAATGGGCTATCGTACTAGGCTTAACCAGCAATGCTGGCAGCAAGGATTTTGAGCAATTAAAATTTGTTGGTGAGGCGACCAACAACGCCGACGGCGAATTTTTATACGAAACTGTTTTAAAAAAAGTAAGTAGTTGGGGTAGCGATGAAAACCTGATGTTTGTTGTTGGTGCTACAAAGGCCAGTGATCTTGGAGAAATTCGCAAAATAATTCCTGAACATTTTTTATTGGTCCCGGGTGTTGGGTTTCAGGGGGGAAGTTTAGCTGAAGTAAGTAAATACGGAATGAATAAAGACTGCGGACTCTTAGTTAATGCATCCAGAGCAATTATCTATGCCAGCGACAATGAAGATTTTGCATCCGAAGCCAGGGCCATTGCAAAACAATACCAGACCGAAATGGCTGGTTATCTTTCTAAATAATTATATACCTCTGTTTATTTTTCCGGATGCCATAACTGAATCAATAATCAATTGCAGATCATCAGGCCTTGTTGTTCCAAGCAACAATAATCTACCATTAATAAATTGCAGCTGCAATCCCTTGCGTGAAGATGCAGACGTATTAACCGCTTGGCCTACTTTTGGCGAACCATATCGAATTCCCCATCCGCCATATTCATGAAACGAATTGTACTGCCTGATATAAGCATCTCTTAACTCATGCCACTCAATCGTTTGCTCTTTAATTTGAAAAGGATAGAACCGGTAAAATATCCCTTCATCTGTTATTCTTGTCTTTAATTTTATCGACAATAAAAACAAAAACAACAGCAGCAGGCCTGCTTCAATTAACAACAATACATGATTTGTCGTAGGTTTTGTCCCAAAAGGCTTTCCGATCATTACTTGTTGTATAATGGCATAAATAAAAAGTAAATTCAAAGAAATTACGCCCAGCCAGGCCCACCAAACTTTAAACCGTTGTTGTTCTACAAAATCAATTTTCTCCATCGCTATATTTCTTGAAGTATAGCATCTGCTAATTTTACCGCCCACTTTTTATACTCAAGGCCCGAAGGATGCAGACCATCTGCTGCTAAAAATTCTACTTTGTTCCCATCATCTCTCTGCGAAGAAGTGATATTGATAAAATTAGTCTGAAACTCTTTTGATGATGTTTCGCATATATAATTATAAGCATCAATTTCGTCAGCTACCTGTTTTCTATCTCTGCCCTCGGCAAAAGGCGTTACTCCCCAATCAGGAATACTCAACACAAAA
>JBKJPN010000064.1:0-12866 GCA_046595125.1 Ferruginibacter sp. | reverse complement strand
TTGTTATATGGGGCAGTTAAAGTATCATTGGCCACGCCTGCAGTAACCCCAGGTACAATTTGTATATCCAAAGTAGCTAGGCCGCTTCCGGCCTTAACCAAAAAAGAATCGGCATGGCCATGGTAATGTCCTTCAAACTTGATGAACTTATTTTTACCCGTGTAGCCTCTTGCCAAACGCAGCGCACTCATACAGGCTTCGGTGCCACTGCTCACCATTCTTATCAGGTCTACATTGGGCACCATGCTGATGATGAGTTCGGCCATCTCAATTTCCAGTTCGGTGGGTGCACCAAATGAGGTGGAACCTAACGCCTGTTCCTGTATAGCTTTTACCACCGGTTCATAAGCATGGCCTAAAATCATGGGACCCCAAGAGGCGATGTAATCAATATATTGATTGCCGTCAACATCATACAGGTAAGCGCCTTTTGCGCTTTTCATGAATACAGGTGTACCACCCACGCTTTTAAAAGCTCTTACGGGTGAGTTCACACCACCGGGAATACTTTTTTGTGCTCTTTCGAATAGTTGTTTGCTTTTTTCGTACATCATTTAATTTTATTTTAACCACTAAGGCACAAAGTTTACAGAGAATTATAAAGAAATTCAGGAAGGATTAATATTTCATAATCCTGATAAAATCTTTCGCAAAATATGTGGCTATCAAATCGGCACCGGCTCTTTTAATAGACGTTAGGGTTTCCATGATGGCTTTGTCTTCATCTATCCATCCCATTTTAGCTGCTGCTTTTATCATGGCATATTCACCGCTGATGTTGTATGCACTCACCGGAACATTAACTGCATTCTTTACTTCACGTATGATATCTAAATAAGACAGCGCTGGTTTTACCATTACAATATCTGCACCTTCTTCCACATCCATGATGGTCTCTTTAACCGCTTCAATGCGGTTGCAGTAATCCATTTGGTAGGTTTTTTTATCGCCGAAACCGGGAGCTGAATCAAGTGCATCACGGAAGGGCCCATAAAAACAAGATGCATACTTGGCGCTGTAACTCATGATGCCGGTATTGGTAAAATTATTTTCTTCTAATGCTTTTCTGATTGCAGCAATGCGGCCATCCATCATGTCGCTCGGCGCCACAAAATCGGCCCCGGCCTGCGCATGGCTTACACTCATCTTTGCAAGCACTGCAACGGTTGCATCATTTACAATCTGTCCGTTCTCTACAATACCATCATGGCCATAAGATGAAAATGGATCAAGCGCCACATCTGTCATCACCAGCATTTCGGGTACCGCATCTTTTATCGCTTTGATGCTTCTCTGCATTAAGCCATTGGGGTTTAATGCTTCGGTGCCTTTATTGTCTTTTAATTCATCTTTCGATTTTACAAACAGCAACACAGATTTCAATCCCATGTTCCATAGTTCTTTAACTTCTTTAACGGTTAAGTCGATTGAACGGCGGTAATAACCTGGCATTGATTTTATCTCTGATTGTTCATTTTCTCCCTCAATGATAAAAAGCGGAACAATAAAATCGGCCGGTGTTAAAATGGTTTCTGTAACCATTGCCCTGATGGCTGAAGATTGTCTCAGTATCCTGTTTCTTCTTTGTAAATACATACAATTGATTTAATAATTTAACAGGAGTTTGTGCGTTTTGCCCACTCCATTTTTTCTGCTTCTGTTATTTCACTTAGCCAATCCCGGGGATGCAGGCAAGCCTGTTGCAACCTGTCTTCTTCACTTCCCGGTTCCGGTTGATAGTTGTATTCAAATCGTACAGTGGGCGGCAAGCTCATCAAAATACTTTCCGTTCTTCCGTTTGTTTTTAAACCGAATAATGTTCCCCTGTCATGCACTAAATTAAATTCAACGTAACGTCCTCTTCTTATTTCCTGCCAGTGTTTTTGGGCTGCAGAAAAAGGCAAATCTTTTCTTTGCTCAACGATGGGTATATAGGCTTCAATAAAAGCTTCTCCACAGGTTTTTCCAAAATTCATCCAGAAATCTGCATCCTGCTCTTCATCCGGTCTTTTATAATCGTAAAAGATTCCGCCAATGCCCCTGCGTTCGTTGTGGCGATGCCAGTTGACAAAATAATTGTCGCATGTTTTTTTAAATTCAGGATAAAATGACGGATCAAATTGATCACAGGTATTTTTATAAGTCTGGTGAAAATGTTTTGCATCTTCATCAAATAAATAATAAGGTGTAAGATCGGTACCGCCGCCAAACCAGCGGTCCATTACAATTCCTTTTTCATCGTACAGTTCAAACATCCGGTAATTACAATGCACCGTTGGTACAAATGGGTTTAAGGGATGAATGACGATGCTTAAGCCACAGGCAAACCATTTATGGCCATTTATTTTTAACTGGCTACGCATAGCATCGGTTACCTCACCAAAAACAACTGATGTATTTACGCCTCCTTTTTCAAATACATTACCGTTGGCTATCACCCTGGTTTTTCCACCACCACCTTCTGTACGTTCCCAGGCGTCTTCCACAAAAACAGCCTTGCCATCAACCTGCTCCAATGCAGTGCAGATCCCGTTCTGCAGGTTGTGTATGATTTGTATCCAGGTGTCTTTAACGGTCATGTATTATTTAAACTTTACTTTTTGTATTCTTTCACGGCATCAACAAAAGCTTTTGCATGATCAACCGGAATATTGGGCATAATGCCGTGGCCCAGATTGGCAATATAATTTTGTGTGCCGAAAGCATCGATCATCTTTTTCACTGCTTTTTTTATTTCGGGGATAGGTGCAAGCAACATAGATGGATCGAAATTTCCTTGTAGAGTTATCTTGTTGCCAGTAAGTTCACGTGCCATCTGTGGGCTCACACACCAGTCAATGCCAATGCCGGCAGCACTGCTTTCACTCAGGTCTTTCAAGGCATACCAGCTTCCTTTTGGAAATAGAATTACCGGTGCATCTTCTTTTAATGCATCGGCGATTTGCAGTAAATAAGGTTGTGCATAGGTTTTAAAATCTGCAGGGCTTAATGCGCCTGCCCAGCTGTCGAAAACCTGTACTGTATCCACACCGGCTTTTACCTGTGCTTTCAAATAGTCAATCGTTATGTCAGTAATTTTCTGCAAAAGCTGATGTGCCATGGCTGGTTGGGTGTATGCAAACTGCTTTGCTTTATCCCAGGTTTTGCTGCCTTTACCTTCCACCATATAACATAATAATGTCCACGGTGCACCAGCAAAACCTATCAGCGGCACTCTTCCGTTCAACTCTTTTTTTGTTAAGCTAAGAGCATTCATCACATAACTCAAACTTTCTTCTGCACCAGCTGTTATCAATGCGTCGATATCTTTTTGAGAGGATATTGTTTTTGGTAAAGAAGGTCCCTTTCCTTCTTCCATTAATACCTCCATTCCCATGGCCTGTGGTATTACCAGGATGTCGGAAAAAATAATTGCTGCATCAACACCCACTTGGTCAACAGGCTGCAAAGTAATGGCAGCAGCCAGTTCGGGTGTTTGCACTCGGGTAAAAAAATCGTATTTATTTCTCAGCTTAATATAATCCGGCAAATACCTTCCGGCCTGACGCATCATCCAGACAGGAGGTCTTTCAACTTTTTCTTTTCGTAAGGCTCTTAATAATAAATCGTTTTTTAGCATAATAGTATTTCTGATTTATGGATGTCTGATACTGGAATTCTGTTTTTTAAATCAGGCATTAGACATCAACCGTATTTTTAAAATATTCAATCATTTTTTGCACCAGGTTTTCTTTACCCGGCTCATCGCCGATGATGATATTGTTCGTGCTGTATTTTTTTATTTCGTCGGCTGTTGTTTTTCCAATGGCAAATAATATTGTTGACTGCGGCAATACATTATTACTGAAAAAACTCAGTACTGCACTCGGGCTGAAAAAAAGTATGCCGTCATAATTTTTTTCAATTTGATGTTGCAGCAACTGGGTTGTATACACCACCATCTCTTTCACCCCGATATTGTTTTTTTTAAGTACGGCCGGAAGCTCATCCCGTCTTATATCGCCACAAAAGAAAAACACGTCATCAATAAACCTGTCGTCAACAATTGCAGCAGCTAATTCAGTAGCATCAGCAGCAATACCTGCAATGGAGTCGTCACCGAAATATTGGCATACCAGTTTTTTTGTAGTATTGCCCATACAGAAGATACGCCAGTTGGGTCGCCGTCCTGCTAATACCGAAGCTACTGCATCTACTGCATTCATGCTGGTAAATACAACTACAGCTGGTTGAGCCGCTACTTTTTCTATTTCCTGTTTTACTGCAATATCGTCAACTTGTTTAGTTTCAATAAAGGACGATACTTCTACGGCAAAGCCTTTTTCATCCGCTTCTTTAATAAGCGTTTCATCCAATGGCCTGGTGCATAGTATATGTTTTTTTTTATCCGGCATGCTGAATTTCTTCTGATATTTTTTTACCGCCCATTTCTAATAGTTCACGGGCTGCGTTAATCCCTGAATTTTCAATTTGTGCAACCGAGTATTCTTTTTCAATGGCTGCTTTTTGTTTGCCATCAATTGACAAAATATTTCCTTTGAAAAAAAGTATTTCATTTCTTATTTCTGCCAAAGCACTGATGGGTGTTGAACACCCGCCAAGCAGAGTTCTTAAAAAATCTCTTTCAACTTTTGTACATACCGCCGTTTCCTTGTCATTCAGATTTGTACAGGCATTTAAGGGATCTTTATCACCCTCTCTGCAAACCACCATAATGGCACCCTGAGCCGGTGCAGGGAGCATCCAGTCCAGATCGATACTGTTAGCAGGCCGAAGCCCGATTCGTTCAACACCGGCAGCAGCGAATATGGCCCCCTGCCAATGGTTGTCTTTTACTTTTTGTAAACGGGTATTTACATTGCCCCGCAAATTTTCAATTGTATGATGGGGATACCTGTGTAACCATTGTGCTTTTCTGCGTATGCTGCTGGTTGCAATAACAGCAGATGAATCAAAATAGTTTAAGAAATCTACTTCATTTTTATAAACAAAAATATCTTTATAAGAAGCCCTTTTTAAAACTGCAGCCTGTACAATTCCTGTTGCTGGTAAAATAGGTACGTCTTTCATGGAATGAACGGCTATATCAATTTTATTATTCAGTAGTGCAATATCAAGTGTTTTGGTAAAAATGCCCTGTACGCCCATTTCATACAGCGGAGTTTGCAGGTCAATATCTCCTTCGCTTTTGATATAAACCAGTTGGGCGCTAAAACCGTTTTCAATAAGCATATTCTTTACCAGGGTTGCCTGCCAAACAGCCAGCTGGCTTTCTCTGGTGCCTATCCTTATCACATTGCCCATGGTAATTAATTTGATACTGTGGCGATGTACTCATTGAGCGCCTCAATGTAATAACAGCCTTGTTGATTTTCCTGACGCATTTTTACCGCCATGCCATTGATTACTTTTTGTATAGTGTCTGCTTTCTTTGTTTTAACATCAGTACTTGCACACCTAGAAGAATAAGCATGGTACATACTGCAGTTGTGCAGTTGTTCTAATTTTGTTTTCACAGCCCTCAACACCGGTACATAACGTCGCATCTGGTTCCATTCAGTAAACTCATCTATATGCCTGCTGATGATTTTCTTTGCCTTTGGAACTTCTGCCTGCCTCATTTGAAGGGTGCCGTCCTTAATTCTCGACAATTCATCAACATTAAGTAATGTAATATTCGGCAGTTCCTGTACGGCAACCTCTACATTGTAGGGAATAGAAAGGTCAATAATCAGCTTGGTATCATTATAATCAAAAAAAGATTTCAAAATAACCGGTTCGGTATCACTACTGGCTACTAAAATAATATTAGCAGCTTTAGCCTGGCTTAACAGGTCACTTAACGGGGCAGACTGCAGGCCCAATTCCATGGCGAGTTCCACCGCTTTTTGTTCAGTCCGGTTGATGAGAGTAACATTAGTGCTGCCCAAGTAATCCACTATATTTTTACAAGTATTGCGGCCGATTTTGCCGGTACCCACCAGCAGAATTTTTTTATCATCAATGTTTGTAATTGTTTCTTTTATGTATTGCATAGCCGCAAAAGAAACAGAAACAGTACCTCCACTTAACTCCGTATTGGTTTTAATATTTTTTGATGCCTGTAAGACCGAATTCACCAGCCTTTCTATGAATACATTGATGCAATTCATTTTCCTGGATAGCTTTACCGCATCTTTAAGCTGACCAATAATTTCGTAGTCACCTAAAATTTGTGAATCCAGACCGGCAGCTACATTAAATAAATGTTCAACTGCTTTATTCCCGTTTTTTACATAGGCAAGCTGCTGAAAATTTTTCAAGTCGCCTTTGGTTTCTGAACAAAGTAAACGGCAAAGTGTTGATGCATCATTGGCAATGCCATAAATTTCGGTACGATTGCAGGTAGAGAGTATAAAGAAAGAGGTTATGTTATAATCGGCGGCTTTTAGAAGCAGTGAGCTGTACTGCTCTTTGTTGATAGCATACATTCCCCGTACAGAGGCGTCTGATTTTTTATAATTTATTCCTGCGACAAAGAATTTTGAAATATCTGTTGAACCTGCAGTAATCATAATAATTATTCACTTTGTTAGTGATGTACAAAAATAACCTGCATCAATCTAGCAACAGAATTTCTCCGTCATTGAATTGTCATTTTCTACATTGATCTTTATCAGGTGTGCTTATGACCAAAATCACCCGGATGCTTAAAAGGCAGGGCCCATGAGGATTCTGACAGTTTGATGACCAAATGATTTTATTTTTGAAACAGCAAGTACTTACATTTGTAAATCACATAAAAAATATGACATCAAAAAAAGGAATTGTTTTAATGAACCTGGGATCACCGGATTCAACCGCAGTTAAAGACGTAAGAAAATACCTGAATGAATTTTTAATGGATGGAAAAGTTATTGATGTTCCGTATCTGCTCCGTTTAATACTGGTGAGGGGTATCATCGTTCCTTTCAGGGCGCCTAAAAGTGCCGAAGCCTATCGCACCATCTGGTGGAAAGAAGGATCACCATTGATTGAATTAACCCGTCAATTGAAAGAAGCTGTACAACTACAAATGGATATACCTGTAACTATGGCTATGCGATATGGTAACCCAACACCTAAAGCTGCCTATGATGAATTATTGAAAAAAGCAGATGGGCTTGATGAAGTGATTTTATTTCCACTTTATCCGCATTTTGCCATGAGCAGTTATGAAACAGCCGTTGAGCATATGAAAACCGAGCATGCCAAAGGGAACTACAATTTTAAATTGACCACCATTAAGCCTTATTATAACCAGCCGGATTATATCAATGCCATGATTGAAAATATCCGGCCACATCTTGAAAACGAATATGACCATATTTTATTCAGCTACCATGGTGTTCCCCAGCGGCATATCCGAAAAAGTGATACAACCGGTTGCCATTGTTTACAGGTAAACAATTGTTGTGAAACAGATTCTCCTGCACACAGTACCTGTTACCGGCACCAGTGTTTTACTACCACCAGGCTCATCACCTCCCAATTAAATATTCCGGCAGAAAAATACAGCATAGCTTTTCAGTCTAGATTAGGAAAAGGATGGCTGGAGCCTTTTACAGATATACGTTTGGAAGAAATGCCCAAAGAAGGAATAAAAAAATTGCTGGTTATTTGCCCGGCATTTGTTAGCGATTGTTTGGAGACGCTGGAAGAAATTGCTGAACGCGGCAAGGAGTCTTTTTTAGAAGCTGGTGGTGAGTCTTATGACATGATACCCTGTCTCAATGTACATCCGCTTTGGGTAGCTTCCATTGCCAAATGGGTTAATGAATATGTTGCCGGAAATAACGAAATGGTATTAGCTTAGCATTGTTATGTATCTATATTTAAAAGCGCTTCATATTATTTTTATTGTAACCTGGTTTGCAGCTTTGTTTTACATGCCCCGTTTATTTATTTATAATACCGAAGCGGCGGATAAACCTGCTGAAGTAAAACATGCATTGCAGCAACAGTTTGCTGTGATGATGAAAAGATTATGGAACGGTATTGCCTGGCCCTCGGCCATACTTACATTGATACTTGGAACAACTGTAATGCTGCAGGGCAACTGGCATAAGCTTTTATTTGAACCTGCCGGTAAATGGCTATTGATTAAACTGATTTTTGTTGTGTTCCTGTACGTATATCATTTTACATTGCAGAAAATTTATAAAGAACAAGTTAGTGGGGTTTTCAGGTACAGCTCACAACAGCTACGAATTTGGAACGAAGTGGCCACCGTTTTTTTAATTGCTATTGTGATGCTGGCTGTGGTAAAGCAAAGTGTCAGCCTGGTTTGGGGATTGGTGGGGCTGATCCTATTTATTGTCCTGCTGATGAGTGCTATCAATGTTTATAAAATAATGCGGAAAAAATAAGTAAGGGTTTCATTCAATTTCGTTTTACCATTTCTAGATCGCTTTACTATACAAGGGGATGCTGCTTTTCACATCAGAGCGCAATTTATGCAGGTCAAATGCAGCACAAATGTTCCGGATAAAATGGTGCCCCGTTTCTGTTACTATCAGGCCATATTCATCCCATTTGATCAATCCGTCTTTTTCCAGTTCTGTTAATTCGAGGAAACTGTATTTTTTTAATACAGGTAGATCTGCCGGGTAAAAAACTGTTCTGCCCCGGCAACTAATATTAAGAATGTAGTTCCTGAATGCCTGATCTTCCGCTGTTAAAAAATAACCTTTATGCACTGGTATTCTTTTTTGATGGATGGCTGTATAATAATCATGCAGTGTTTTTTCATTTTGGGCAAAAGCTTTCCCCACATCGCTAATACTGGAAACGCCCAACCCAATCATCATGGCTGTACGTTGCGTTGTATAACCCATAAAATTACGGTGTACCCTGCCTTCAGTTTTGGCTATGTACAAATCATCTTCCGGTAAAGCAAAGTGGTCCATGCCTATGTCATGATATCCGTGATCCATAAATAATTGTTTACCCAGTTTATACAACTGCATTTTAAGATCGGCAGCGGGAAGGTCGTTCTCATCAAACAGGCGCTGGCCACGGCTTGTCCAGGGCACATGGGCATAACTGTAAAAAGCCACCCGGTCTGGCTTCAGCGAGATAGCCTGCAGAATGGTCTTTTCCATAGAGGCGAGTGTTTGTTTGGGAAGCCCGTATATTAAATCAAAATTTACACTTTTGTAACCGATAGCTCTGGCGGTTTCGGTTGCCTTTTGTACATTTTCAAATGGCTGTATTCGGTTAATAATATACTGTACCAGCGGATCATTATCCTGCACACCATAGCTTACCCGTTTAAAACCAAGTTTATACAGGACTTCCAGATGCTCATAGGTTGTATTGTTTGGATGGCCTTCAAAACTGAATTCATGTGACGGATGAATTTCAGATTTTTCAAAAATGCTGTTGAGTAAACGGTTCAGGTTTTCAGGCGAAAAAAATGTGGGTGTGCCACCACCCAAATGAAGTTCACGGATAACAGGCCGGCTGTCCATCAGTTCAAGATATAAATTCCATTCTTTAACCAGGGCTGCCATATATTCTTCTTCTACCGAATGGTTTGTTGTGATCTTTTTATTGCAGCCGCAATAGGTACATAATTTTTCGCAAAAAGGGAGATGAATGTATAAACTGATTCCTGCTTTACTGTTCTTTAAAGTAAACTCCTGCTTAAAAGTATGTTGCCATTGATCAACATCTATATCAGTTTTCCAGTTGGGTACTGTTGGATAGCTGGTGTATCTTGGAACAGCAACATTATATTTATCCAGCAACGAAGAAAGTATATGCATAGGTTTTAAATAAGGCACAAAGTTATTTTTGTTTTTTAGCCTTTATGCTGATTATCGTCATATAGTGGGCAGATTTTGGTTTCCTGTTACAGGAAAAATTATAACAAAAGAGTTTTATATAAGCCGTTGAAAAAACTTCAGTGAACTGTACCAATTTACCAAATTACACAGAATTAAAAAGCATGTCTATTGGCTTCTTTAGTGAGTTCATGTACAGCTAATATGGCAAAAGCATTTGTTGCCTGTACAATCGGGGTTGGTATAACCCAAAAGTATGCGCCCACTACTGTGCCGGCAATGATGATCCGGTTATTACAATCATTTCGGCAGTAATTATAATTTATCAACCACAAGTTTGTAATGTGGATCCTCCAGTAAATTTACTTCAATTATATCTTCTGCATTTTTCAAAAGCAATTTGCAATCATCGCTGAGATGGCGAAGGTGTAATTTTTTGCCTGCGGCACGATATCGTTCAGTCAGTTTATTCAACGCTTCAATGGCGCTCATGTCCACTACTCGGCTTTCTCTAAAATCGATGATTACTTCTTCGGGATCATTTTGCATGTCGAATTTTTCATTAAAAGCAGTAATGGAACCAAAGAAAAGTGGTCCGAAAATTTCGTAGTGTTTTACTCCGTCTTCATCGGTATATTTTTTTGCTCGGATACGTTTCGCATTTTCCCACGCAAATACCAATGCAGAAATAATAACACCAATTAAAACAGCCAGTGCAAGGTTGTGTAGCAACACGGTAATTGCCGCTACCAGTATCCCCACAAAAATATCATGCCTTGGCATTTTGCCCACCATACTGATACTGGCCCACTCGAAAGTACCAATGGCCACCATTACCATCACACCGGTTAAAGCCGCCATGGGCAAGCGTTCTATTAAAGAGGAGCCGTACATAATAAACACCAGCAGCATAACAGAAGCTACAATGCCCGATAACCTTGCCCTTGCACCAGAAGAAATATTAATCAAACTTTGTCCAATCATGGCACAACCACCCATACCGCTGAAAAAACCGGTTACAATATTTGCTGCGCCTTGGGCCACGGCTTCTTTATTACTGCGGCCACGGGTTTGTGTAATCTCATCAACAAGGTTTAATGTAAGCAGACTTTCTATCAATCCAACTCCGGCAACAATCAATGCGTATGGAAAAATAATTTTTAATGTTTCAAAAGTAAAAGGAACATCGGCAATATGAAAAGGAGGGAAGGCGCCTTTGATGGAAGCGATATCACCAACGGTACGGGTATCAATATTAAAGCCAATAACGATAGCAGAAATTACAAGAATGGCAACCAAGGAAGAAGGAACCATTTTGGTGAGTTTGGGTAATCCCCAAATGATGAGCATGGTTAGTAAAACCAAACCAATCATGATGTATAAAGATGAACCCGTCATCCATTGTTCAATACCATTAATATCCTTTGTTTTAAACTGCACCAGTTGCGACATGAATATTACAATAGCCAGTCCATTTACAAAACCAAACATCACCGGATGCGGAACAAGTCGTATAAATTTTCCCAACCTAAAAAAGCCTGCCAACATTTGAATGACACCTGCTAAAACAACGGCAGCAAAAATATATTCTACACCATGCGATTTTGCTAACGCTACAATAACCACTGCAACGGCACCTGTTGCGCCCGATATCATACCCGGTCTGCCGCCAAAAACAGAAGTAATTAATCCGATGGTAAATGCAGCATACAATCCAGTTAGTGGAGAAAGACCGGCTATTAATGCAAATGCAACAGCTTCGGGAATTAAAGCCAATGCAACGGTAAGTCCGGATAGTAATTCATTTTAATAATCAACCTGTTGTTTAAAATCAAATATTTTAAAATATGCTTTCATGTGTAATTAGTTTTGTTAAGCCCCGAAAAAGCTCTTCTAAAAAATGATCCTAGTAAATAATGTAATCAATACCCAACAACAAAAACAGAAAAACTATCAGGCGGCGAAGATACAATTTGATGTAGTTTACTGGAAAACACCGCATATTATGCTGACATTAGACTTTATATCTCAATAAAATGTTAAAGCAAACGTTCGTTTGTTAGGAATTGTTTTACTTGCAGACAAAAGAATAAAAACTATGAATAAGAAAATACTTTTTTCGGGCCTTTTGGTAGTATTTGCAATTTTAGCTTTTGCCTTCGTGCCAAAAATTAGCGGTTGCAGTTCGAAAGAAACCGCTACAGACAAAACAACGAGTACGGTAAATGCATCGGCTGAGGAAGGAATAAAATTTTTGGAATCAAATTGGGCCTTGGCCAAAGCCGAAGCAAAAAAACAAAATAAACTAATCTTCCTAGATGCTTATACAACCTGGTGTGGACCTTGTAAAATGCTTCAGCGAAATACATTTCCCGATAAAGCTGCTGGCGAGTTTTTCAACAAGAATTTTATCAACGTCGCACTAGATATGGAGTCGGGAGATGGCCTGGCTGTTGCCGAAACTTACCAGGTAAATGCCTATCCAACGTTAATTATTACTGATGCCGATGGTAATCTAGTTACGCTTACCAAAGGTTATATTGATGCTAAGCAACTCATAGAATTTGGCAAGCATGGACTTTCAAAAAAATAAAAAATAAATTTTAACCTTTCTCTTTTGGAGCAGCGTACGCAAGTGTGCTGCTCTTTTATTTAGAACAAGATTTTAATGAGTAACTTTAATTGATTTGAACGATTATGATGAAAACGAAAAGCCATGAATTACAAAATACTGATTGTTATACTCTGCTCAACAGCGCTTTTTAATTCTTCTTGCGGACAATCAAGTAAAAACAAAAAAACCAACATGAACGAGAAACATGCCTATACAAATGAACTTATCAACGAAAGCAGTCCTTACCTGTTGCAGCACGCACACAATCCCGTAAACTGGTATCCCTGGGGAGAAAAGGCGCTTCAAAAAGCAAAGGACGAAAATAAACTCCTCATCATCAGTATTGGCTATGCCGCCTGCCACTGGTGCCATGTAATGGAGCATGAAAGTTTTGAAGATGTAGAAGTAGCGAAAGTTATGAACGAAAATTTCATCTGCATAAAAGT
>JBKJPN010000014.1:0-7445 GCA_046595125.1 Ferruginibacter sp. | reverse complement strand
CCGATGAAAGGACTTCCTGCATTGTTTTAAAGGGTACAAATTGGTTGTTGAATTTAGTTTTGGATAAATAAGCATCATTTGAATAAATAGAATGAAATGAATTTTCTGAAAAAGGCCTAGCAACTCTGAAATTTGCAGCTACACCGTTTCTGAGTACGGTATTTTGCCATTGAATTGACGGGGTATAAAAATATAGGGGACTGACTGCAAGCGTGTCAGCATGCATAAAAAATTTAACAACGTTTCCATAGATAGGAAATTCACTTCTTTCAGCCATATAATCACTTTGATAGTCATCCCAAGCCCAGCCTTTGCCTAAAGGAGAGAATCGGGGATTTACATTATCTGTTAAATATGCTGGATCTTTTAATTTTTTTAAAAAATCATAAACAGGTTGTATAGGAAAATCCGGATGCAAAAATGTAGGGTCACCGGTTCCGGAAATGGTTGTATAACCGTTCGAATTTTTTTCATACCTCATCCCCACTAAACTATCCCCCAAATATTTCATCCCGGCATACAGTGTAAGCAGTTTTGTATTACTGGCTGGTATAAAGTTTTTGGTGGCATTATAATTATACCAATAAGTATTGGTTGCAGGTTCGTAAATGCTTATGCCGATATGGCCGGTGCTTATGGCAGTATCATTCAATAAAATGGTGGTGGCCTGTTTGCTTATTTGTTTGGATACTGAACAAGAGCAAAAGCCAATTAAAAATGAATAATTAAGAATTAATAATGTTCTAGATAATTTGAAGCGCATAATTCTTAATTTTTAATTATCAATCACGTTCCTGCGCCCTCAGCCACCTTTCCGGTATTTCATTCTGGCTGGCGTGTACATAGTCGTTATAACTACAGGCTATGAATTTTTTGTTGGGCAATTGCATCCACCAGCGGCCGGTTTTTTTGCTTTGCAGAAAAACAGAATCTACTTCGGTAAAGCTGGTATGGTATTCATTGAAGTGGTGGCGGTCTTCCATAGCAGCTTCCTGTTTGCTGCGGCTCTTGCCATCAATAAAATACCAGAGCATTTGCGATATCTGCCTGGCACTTAATTCTTTTATATCCTGATTGGGCAGATAGCCATAAATACCAAAACTGTTTACATGGGTACTAAGTCCAGCAAAACGAGCCAGTGTGCAGGCTTCCTCGCCGGTAAAACCATTTGGGCTTTCGGTGCTGGCAGGCGAGTCGCTATATTTAATGGCGCTTATATCGAAACTGAGTAGATGCGTATTTCTGATAACAGGTTCCATTTCTTCTATATTTTCTTTGGCAGTACCAACACGGTAACAGTCAAAACGAAGCTTATCCATGGTTTCCAGCATGCGTGGGTGCACAAAATAGCTTTGAAAGCCAATGTGGTTGTAATGCTTTACCAGGTTTGGTTCGCCGGTAAGCATTTCCAGCAAAAAGTTTTCGCTGCGTAAGGGATTTTCGCCTTTCAGGTTAATGGTTGCATCAATACAAGTAGCTTCCACTACTTGTTGCAATTCTTTGTAGGCAAAATACTGCGCCAATGTAATGTCGTGCGAACCGCCCAAAATAATCACCGTTTTCTTCATGCGGAAAAGTTCAGCAAGAACAGTTTGTACAGCAGCATAACTGTCGTTTAACGTTGCACCGGTTTTAATGTCGCCAATATCAGCAATTACCACATCTGTATGCCAGTAATGTAATTGATACAATTGTTTGCGAATATGGTTGGCTGCATTTTCGCCGTTATCGGCAATGCCACTACCACGGGTTTCATTAACACCCACCAATACAATATCGGCATCGGTAATATCGGGCAGCTCTGTATCGTACATGGCAATGTGCTTGGCTAACTGCCCATCGGTATAACCATTATCATCATTCAGTTCATGAACGGGAATGGGGTTTAAAAAATCGTGCAGGTCGTACATCAAAAAAATTTCGACAAACCTAATTTATTAATTTCAATCTCCCCGATTTCGGTTTAAAAAAGATGATAAATGTCTTGTTTTTTCGAAAGAGTAAATTGTTAACTTCGCTATACAATAAAAGAAACCATGAGTATTAAGCAGGAAGTATTAAATGACGTAGTAATTAAATTTGCAGGCGATAGTGGCGATGGTATGCAATTGACCGGCAGCCAGTTTACAAACAACACAGCCATGTTGGGCATTGACCTGGCAACATTTCCCGATTTTCCGGCGGAGATACGTGCCCCGATAGGTACACTGCCAGGGGTGAGTGGTTACCAGTTGCGTTTTTCAAGCGACCGTGTTTATACACCTGGCGATGCCTGCGATGTATTGGTGGCGATGAATGCTGCGGCATTAAAAACAAATTTAATCGGTTTAAAACCAGGCGGCCGCATCATTGCTAATGAAGATGGATTTGATGCAAAAAATTTACGGTTGGCTAATTATCCCGAAGGCGTTAATCCACTTAATGATGATAGTCTGGGTAATTATGAAGTGATACGGATGGATGTTACCAAGATGACCAGGGAAGCATTGAAAGATATTACCATGGGCATCAAAGAAAAAGACCGTGCAAAAAATATGTTTGTACTGGGCTTTTTATATTGGATGTACAACCGGGATATGGAAACCACTATTGGTTTTATTAAAGAAAAATTTGGTAAAAAGCCTGAGATATTTGAAAGTAATGTAAAAGCCTTGCAGGCGGGTTATAATTATGGCGATACCACCGAAACCTTTACCACACGCTATAAAGTGGAGAAAGCAAAAATGGAACCTGGTACTTACCGTTCCATTATGGGCAACCAGGCATTGAGCTATGGTTTAATTGCAGCCTCTCAAAAAAGCGGATTGAATTTATTTTTAGGCAGCTATCCCATTACCCCTGCCAGTGACATTTTACATGAACTGGCCAGGTATAAAAATTTTGGCATCAAAACTTTTCAGGCCGAAGATGAAATCGCAGCCATTACATCGGCCATTGGTGCCAGTTATGGCGGTAGCTTAGGACTTACTACCAGCAGCGGCCCCGGCATTGCTTTAAAAGGCGAAGCCATTGGCCTGGCGGTAATGCTGGAGATTCCGTTGATTGTAATCAATATACAGCGAGGCGGCCCTTCAACAGGTTTGCCAACAAAGACAGAGCAGAGTGATTTAATGCAGGCTTATTATGGTCGCAATGGCGAGTGTCCGATGCCTATCATATCAGCATCAACACCCAGCGATTGTTTTAGTGCAGTGTACGAGGCTGTGAGAATTTCGGTACAACATATGACTCCGGTTATGTTTTTAAGCGATGGATATATTGCTAATGGGGCGGAGCCTTGGAAGTTTCCTCAGGCTGCGGATTTGCCCGAAATAAAGACGCAATTTGCCTCGCAAAATTTTGCTGGCAATATGGATGCCGATGGTAAATTTCAACCTTATAAAAGAGATGAAAAACTTGTGCGCCCTTGGGCAATACCTGGCACACCCGGACTAGAGCACCGCGTTGGAGGTCTGGAGAAAGAAGATATTACAGGAAACATCAGCTACGACCCCGAAAACCATGAACATATGGTTAAGACCCGACAGGCCAAGGTTGATATGATTGCAAATCATATACCCGAACAGCATTTGGACAGTGGTGAAAAAGCAGGCAAGGTACTGGTGTTGGGCTGGGGAAGTACTTATGGCGCTATTAAAAGTGCTTGTGCGGAGTTGCAGAAGCAGGGAAAATCGGTATCGCATGCACATTTACGTTACGTAAGGCCATTCCCTAGAAATCTGGGCGATATTTTGAAGAACTTCGAGCATATTTTAGTTCCTGAAATAAATAACGGGCAGCTTGTTAAAATCATCAGAGATGTTTATTTTGTTGATGCCAAACCCTACAATAAAATTATGGGCATACCCATTACCAAGGGAGAGTTGGTTGATGAGATTAATAAAATGTTATAAGTAATTTTCTGCATGATCAAATAAAAAATCCCCTTCAATTTTATATTGAAGGGGATTTCAGTATTAAGTGGAATTTATTATCTGATTTTTTCTCTGCCAAACATATACCCAATTTTAACGCTGAAGTTAAAATAGGAATCGTTATTTTTTGGGTTTCCACGCTCATCTTGCATATTGTAACCATGACCGGGGTTCAACTCATACTGACGATTATTTAGTAAAAGGGCATTGTTTAATTTAGCACCTGTAAAATAATTTGAGTATAAAACGGGGTCTATGTAATATTTCGAACTTACATCATCCAGGTAATCTGTATTCAGTTTATGATAAACAAATTCGGCTCTTATGTTAATATTAGAATTCAATTCATATTTAACACCAACGCCAAACGGAATATTCATCTGGTTTAATTTGTATGGTTTCCTGTCAGGGTATTCCGTAAATCCCTGTCCTTCGGTGCTTAGCGGCTGCAAATCAACAGTTTTGCCGTTTAAAGTAGTTTGTGGTTTAAAAGAAAAGAAGCCTACACCTGCCAGTAAATATGGCGAAAAGCTTGGCGGTTCCCATTCTTCTTTACCGGCACCAAATATGTACAAAGGGTGAACTTCGAAGCCCAGCATAAAATCAGTAATCTTCGATTTAAAATTTAAATTTCTTTCATAACGCCCAAAAGTTGACGGTGCCACTTTTGCCAAAACTTTATCATCGGCAGATACTGTACCGAAAGTAGCTTCGAGCCTTAAAGCAAACATGTACTGGTACATGGCACTCAGGTAAATACTTCCGGCGATATTAGTTTTTCCCAGATTTAAATCCTTAACAAATTTTTTACCGATGCCTTTATTTCCGCCTAAGTCGGTTAAACAATTCATGGCACCAATGGAGCCACCTATCTCAAACAATATCGGAGTGTCGTAATACTTGCTATCGTAGAAATAATACTGGGCACTGGCTTTCTCAACACATGCAAACAGTAACAGCATAACACCGGAAACAATAATAATTCTTTTCATGTAAATATGTCCTTTTTTTAGATGTATCGGCTTGGGTTTTAAAAGGATTAGATATATCATGCAAATAAAACAATTATTCGCCAATAAAAAATCAACTTTCTTTATTTTTCTTAACAAATTTACAGATACTGTTTAATCCACATTCGCTGCACCGTGGTTTTCGGGCCGTACAAACATACCTTCCGTGCAATATCAGCCAGTGATGCGCTATATGCACATACGGTGCTGGAATATGCTTTATCAATTGTTTTTCGGCCGCCAGCGGCGTTTTGGCGTTGGTTGTTAAACCCAGCCTAGCGCTTACCCTAAAAACATGTGTATCCACAGCCATATTAGGCTGGTTATCGATTACAGAAGTGATTACATTGGCTGTTTTACGGCCCACACCAGGCAGTTGAACCAGCTCTTCAACTGTCATTGGTACTTTTCCTTCGAATTTATCCAGCAACAATTGGGCCATGCCAATTAGATGTTTGGTTTTATTGTTTGGGTAAGATATGCTTTTTATAAGTGGAAATAAATCATCGAACGTTGCTTTGCTCATAGTCATAGCATCAGGAAACTTTTGAAAAATAAACGGGGTAGTCAGATTAACCCTTTTATCAGTGCATTGTGCCGATAAAATTACAGCCACCAGCAATTGGAACGGGTCGTCGTAAATCAGCTCTGTCTCAGCATCTGGTGCATGCTGCAAAAAATAATCTGTAAAAAACTGATAACGTTCCTTTTTAGTCATAAAATAAATACTCCCGCTTTTGGCGGGAGTATGAAATTACATTAAAAGACTGAGCGAATTAAGCCTGTGGAGTGAGTTCTGCAACTGCTTTTTCTGCGTAATCTAATATATTGTCAATTGTTTGCTTACTGGGCGACATTTTCAGCGCTTCCAGCCTTTTTTGGGCCGAGGTTATCACTTCAAATTTTTCACGTAAACTCCAGTCTGATTCCAAAGCAGCTTTAATTTGTGCTGTTTGTTCGGTGGAAGTTTCATTGTACAAATACAATAAAAGATCTTCCGGGGTAAAATTGTGCATGTTAAGGGTTGTTGCTTGTGTTAAGAAATTAAATATCCATTATCCGATTATACAAACGGCTCTTACTGAAAAATATTGCTTTTAACGCAGCAATTATTTGTTTTCGGGGAGCGGATCTACAATAAAAAGGTCTTCATTGTCCTTTTTCATCATATACTTCTCTCTGGCATATTTTTCAATGCTTTGGGCATTGTTTTTAAGTTGGTCCAATTCTATATGCGATTCAGAAATCAGTGTTTTCAAGTGCATTTCACTTCTTTCTAGCTCCTTGAGCTTATCTCGTCGTTCAAAATCAGTTAAAATATCCTTTGGATCAAAGAAAATCATCCATATAACAAAAAAGGCACCTGCAAGCAGGTATTTATTTTTTAGCCAAGATGGAATATGAGTTAAAAGCTTCATTTTACTTGCCAAATTTAATCTTTCCTTTTGGATATATCCCACTTTCACCCAGGATTTCTTCAATACGAATTAGCTGGTTGTATTTGGCCATACGATCCGTTCTAGATGCTGATCCGGTCTTTATCTGTCCGCAGTTTAAGGCAACAGCAAGGTCAGCAATGGTGGTATCTTCTGTCTCTCCACTTCTGTGACTCATAATGGTATTAAAACCATTGTTTTGCGCCATACTTACTGCATTCATTGTTTCAGTAATGGTTCCTATCTGGTTTACTTTAACTAATAAAGCGTTGCCGATATTTTCTTTAATACCTCTTTCCAAACGGGTTACATTGGTTACAAAAAGATCATCGCCTACCAACTGGCATTTGCTTCCCACTTCTTCTGTCAGCATTTTCCAGCCTTTCCAGTCATCCTCGGCCATGCCATCTTCAATAGAGCAAATAGGGTATTGCTTAACCCAGCTACCCCAATATTTAACCAGCTGTTCGCT
Source organism: Ferruginibacter sp. (assembly GCA_046595125.1). GTDB lineage: Bacteria > Bacteroidota > Bacteroidia > Chitinophagales > Chitinophagaceae > Ferruginibacter. The sequence continues at coordinate 613 of JBKJPN010000014.1, read as the reverse complement.
GGTCATTTTTTTATTATCGCTTTTATGGAAGATATATTTTTTTTCTTTTGCATTCCACAGCTCGCTATTGGCGGCATCCATGGCAATCATTATTTGAGAACCTGTTTTATATCCTGCAGCCTGAATAGCTGTTAATACCGTTTCAATAGCTTCTTCATTGCTTTGGATGTTAGGAGCAAAACCTCCTTCATCACCCACATTGGTGCTGAATCCTTTTTTCTTCAAAACCGTTTTTAAGGCATGAAAAATATCTACACCCCAACGCAATCCTTCGCTAAAAGAAGTTGCACCCACCGGCATTACCATAAATTCCTGGAAGTCTATTTTATTATCGGCATGTGCACCGCCGTTTAAAATATTCATCATAGGAATAGGAAGAATCTTTGCATTGGTACCACCAATATAACGGTATAAAGGAAGGTTAGCTTCCAGCGCTGCGGCCTTAGCAACAGCCATGCTTATTGCAAGAATAGCGTTGGCACCCAGCTTTGCTTTATTAGGAGTTGCATCTAACGCAATCATCATGGCATCAATACCTGTTTGATCGGCAACATCCCAACCCAATAAATTATCGGCTAAAATTGTATTTATATTTTTAACTGCTTTTAATACT
>JBKJPN010000170.1:0-4976 GCA_046595125.1 Ferruginibacter sp. | reverse complement strand
CGCATGTTCCAGCTCACAATATTTATTCCCCTGCGCTTGCTTCCGGGAATGGTTTGCACCAGTTTTCCATCCTTATCATAAATATCAACTTTTACTTCGCCAGTGTTAACCCGGTCTTTAAAATAATATTGAATAGATGCCTGCTGCGATGAGTTGCCGCCAATATATCCATCGCCGCTGCCCGAGCCAATATAATATTTACCCATGGTAAGATTAACTGGTTTTGAATCGAAAACCACTACTTCTTTGGCAGCAATATCTTTGGTCATGCTGCGCATGGGCGAAATATTATCAACGATAATGATGCCACGGCCATGCGTAGCTAAAATTAAATCATTGGTTACTGGGTGAATTTGAATATCCCTTACCAATGCCTTCCAGGGAACATTATTTTTCATACGAAACCAGTTTGCACCGGCATCTAATGACGCAAATAACCCCATTTCGGTACCAGCAAATAGCAGGTCTTTATTTAAATTGTCTTCCTTTATTTTGTGGGCAAAACCGGTAAAATCTTCATTGGTAAATCTGGTCCAGGTTTTACCCATGTCGGCAGACCTAGCCAAGTAAGTTTTATGGTCACCGTACATATGATTATCAAAACTTGCATACACAACATTCCTGTCGAACTTTGATGGCTCGATACTGCTCACCCAGGTTTGTGCAGGAATACCTGTGGCTGAATAGTTTTTAGAAACATTGGTCCAGTTTTTTCCACCATCGGCAGTGTACTGCAAATTTCCATCATCGGTACCTACCCAAATTAAATTATCATCAATAGAAGATTCGGCAATGGTAAAAATTGTGCAATGATTTTCGGCCGAAGTATTGTCGGCACTCAATCCTCCCGATTCTTCTTGTTTTTGTTTGTCCTTATTATTAGTAGTTAAATCTGGAGAAATTTTCATCCAGTTCTTGCCTTCATCAACAGATTTGTATAAATATTGCGAAGCAATGTACAGGTTACGTTTATTTTTTTGTCCGACAACAATCGGCGTATTCCAATTAAAACGAAGCTTCTCATCATTCAAACCTTGCTGTGGTTTTATGTTGAATGCTTTGCCCTGTTTCAAATCAGTTCTAATAATTTCTCCGCCCTGCGATTCGGAATAAACAATATCCTGATTCATACCATCAACCTGTACCCAAAAACCATCGCCTCCTCCAATATTTTTCCAGTCGCTGTTTTCAATACCGCCGGCACTTTGTGTTGGTGCGTACCAGCTCTGGTTATCCTGCAGACCACCATATACATTGTACGGCTCTTTCAAATCGTAAGTAACATGGTAAAACTGCGATACCGGCAACATGGGTAACATTAACCAGTTTGCCCCGCGGTCGTTGCTCACATACAAACCTCCATCGGTACCCAAATACATTTGATTGGTGTAATTAGGATTTATCCAAAGTGCATGATGATCGGCATGTACATTACCGCCGCCATCAGCAAAAGAATAGCCGCCATCGCTGCTGTAACTAAAGCCATAACCGGGGCGATAAACTCTTTTCGGATCTTTGGGATCAATCACCAAACAAGAAAAATAAAATGGACGGGATACAACATTAACCGTAGAGCTTTGCTGCTTCCAATTTTCGCCGCCATCGGCCGAAATATACAAACCGGTTTTCTCCGCTTCCACAATAGCAATTAAATTTTCGGGAGCGCTGGGTGCTATGGTAATTGCCGTGCGGCCAAAAGGTTTTGGAGGCAGGCCGCTCGTTATTTCTTTCCATGTTTTACCAGCATCGGTACTTTTATAAATACCGCTTCCTTTTCCGCCCGAGTTAAAAGAATAAGGTTTGCGCCTGAACTCCCAAGTAGTTGCATACACAATGGAAGGATTTACTGGATTAACGGCAATATCTGCCACGCCAGTCTGCTCATTGATGTACAAAATCTTTTCAAAAGTTTTTCCACCATCGGTTGATTTGTACAAACCGCGATGTTTGCTATCGCTCCACAACGGCCCGGGTGCTGCTACATAAATATTATTTGAGTTTACCGGGTCGATGATGATACGGCTGATATGTTCGGTGCTGTCAAGCTCAGTTATTTTAGTCCAGTTTTCGCCTTCATCATTTGAGCGGTACAAACCGTCGCCGATGGAAACAGTATTACGCATATTGCATTCTCCGGTGCCAACAAAAATCACTTTAGGATTTTGTTGGTCAACCGCCAAGGCTCCAATGCTTTGACAGTATTTATCAAAGATGGATTTAAAACTTACGCCTGCATTGGTTGTTTTCCAAACGCCACCACCGGCAGAACCGATGTACATGGTACGTGGTTCGGTGTTTACTCCTTCAATGGCAGTTAATCTGCCGCCCATGGTGGCTGGGCCTATCTGTCGGGCTTCCATCATACCAAAAGTGGCAGAACTTATTTGGGCCTGCAAAGCACCCGTTAAAAACAAAATGCTTGCAAATAGAATTATTTTTTTCATAAACATAGGTTAGTGTTGCTGTTAAAAAGGGATAAACAAAATACAAATTAAATCAGCACTTGTTCAAAAAAAATAACCCGGTTTTTTTGAACCGGGTTACTCAAATTTATTATTTCATTACATATCGTGCTTGTAAGCCGACTCCGGTATTTTTTGATTTACTTTGATAGTCGAAATAAGCATGGTTCCAAACGGCAGGGTAATGCTGTGGGCCATTTTAACACCCTCCACATCCTTATAGTCGGAAAAATCTGTTTGCATTTCTTGCTCTTGTCCATTAGCTTTTTGCGTTTTCTTTACCCGTATTATCATACTAGAGGCGGGGTCTATAAAATAAGTTTCGTCTTTTCCGCTTGCCAGCGTAAGCTTTATTTTATAGCACTCTGTTCCGTCCACATCTTCTTTTCCCAGCAATACAGCTTTGTGGCCTTTGGCGGCATAGTCAACCAGCGGACCAGCAATATCAAGATCACTTATCCCTTCTTTTACGTCATCGGCAGTTTTAGGTTCTGGCTTTTGCATTCCCTGAAAAGGCATATAGGTCCAACCTTCCTTGTCTGTCAGCATATCAAAACCGTGCATACCCATGGCATAAATATCCTGACGGGCCAGCTTATTATGTACCTGCGTCAAAGTAACACTGATATCGGCGCCTTGTATATTCAAACTCGCCTCGGCTATCATATTAGTAACCTTATTTAAATTTTCTTTACCGCCAAGGGAAGTAATATGTTTGTTGATTACTTCATCAACGGTTTGGGCCTGGGAATATTGGGCCATCACAAGCATCAATATCAACATGCCGAATACAATTAAACTTTTCATTGTTATTTTTTTTAGGATGTAAATATAGTATAAATCTGTACTGTTAACCTAATTTAGGTTTTCCGTTTATCTTGCACTTTTACCCGTTCAAACTAAAATTAAATAACTAAGATGAGCAGTTTTACAATACAAGGAAATGTGGTTGATATTTTAGCTAGGGAAATTTATTATGGAGAGGTTTCTGTTTCCGATGGAATAATTGAATCCATCGCTTCGATAAACCCTCCCTCTTCGGGTGGAGATGGAGGGGCCTTCATATTACCCGGCTTTATCGACAGTCACGTTCATATAGAAAGCTCTATGCTGGTTCCTTCGGAATTTGCTAAGCTAGCAGTGGTGCACGGAACCGTGGGTACCATAAGCGATCCGCATGAAATTGCCAATGTTTGTGGTATGGAAGGTGTGGAATACATGATTGCCAATGGAAAAACGGTTCCATTTAAATTTCATTTTGGAGCACCCAGTTGTGTACCGGCCACTATTTTTGAAACCGCCGGTGCCGCTTTAATGGCCGATGAGGTGGATGCATTATTGCAGAAGGATGAAATACATTATTTGAGTGAGATGATGAATTTCCCCGGTGTATTATATGGCGATGAAGAAGTGTATAAAAAAATAGCATCGGCTAAAAAATATGGCAAACCTGTTGACGGCCATGCGCCTGGTTTGCGTGGCGATGATGCCAAGAAATATATTGATGCAGGTATTAGTACCGATCATGAATGTTTTACGGCCGAAGAAGCGATGGATAAATTAAAATACGGCATGAAGATTTTGATACGTGAAGGAAGCGCTGCCAAAAATTTTGATGCTCTTATTGATTTGATGCATGAACATTACGATATGATGATGTTTTGTAGTGACGATAAGCATCCAGATAGCCTTGCGGATGGACATATCAATCAGCTTTGTGCAAGGGCCGTGGCCAAGGGTATTGATATTTTTAAAGTTTTACAGGCTGCTTGTATTAACCCTGTGCTGCATTATAAAATGAATATTGGCTTACTTAAAGCCGGCGATGCTGCCGATTTTATAGTGGTGGAAGATTTGAAAGATTTTAAAGTACTGAAAACCTTTATCAATGGCGAATTGGTTGCGGAAGAAGGCAAGTCATTAATCATTAGTGAGACTGCTGAGCTGTTGAATAATTTTGATTGCGATGAAAACACGATTGCAGATTTTAGATTTGAAGCCCCACCTGGAACTTCGTCCTTTCCCTTATCAGGGAACCCCGGAGGGGAGGGAAATGGAGAAGACCAATGCGAAATTGTTTATGCAATAGAGGCGTTAGACGGACAGTTAATTACCAATAAACTGCAATGTAAGCCACTTGTAAAAAATAGATTTTATGAAGCTGATGTTGCTAACGATATTTTGAAAATTGTTGTAGTGAATAGATATAAAAACGCACCCATTGCAAAAGCCTTTATCAAAAATTTTGGAATAACGCAAGGTGCCATTGCTTCGTCTGTAGCGCACGACAGCCATAATATTGTAGCTGTTGGTATTGATGATGAAAGTTTGACGAAAGCTGTAAACCTGGTTATTAAAGAAAGAGGCGGTGTTAGTGCCATAAATACCGAAAGAGAAATGGTTTTAGCATTGCCTGTTGCTGGGCTGATGAGTAACGAAGATGGCTACAAAGTAGCTGCGGCATACACCGCTATCGACAAAATGGTGAAAGAAGAAATGGGCTCAACTTTATCG
>JBKJPN010000108.1:0-21932 GCA_046595125.1 Ferruginibacter sp. | reverse complement strand
ATAAATTTATACATAATTCTATTAACTTTCATACTAAACCTAGTTTTTCGTATAATTAATTGTTTAATGTAAAACAATCTCAAAAAACGAAAGTTTTAAAGGCCCTTTTTTCGCATGGCTTTGTCGAGTGGGCTTTCAACTTTCGTCATGTCTTTCTTTGTTATCTGGGTGTAACGCAACGTTGTTTTTATATCGTTATGCCCTAGCAATTTCTGTATAAAACTTATATCGGTTCCGCTTTCGAGCAAATGGGTTGCAAAACTATGCCGCAGGCTATGAAAACTGCATTGCGCCGGTAAATGTAGTTTTTTAAACGCTTGTTTAAATACTAACTGGGCGCTGCGGCTACTATATTGCTGGGAAAACTGGCCCTCAAAAAGCCAGGTTTTGGGCCGGTACTGCTCATAATAGGCACGCAATATGGGCAGCAAGCTGCTGCTAAGCGTTACAACCCGGTCTTTTTTCCCTTTGGCGCCGTTAATGTTTATCTGCATGCGGTCGCTGTCAATATCGTTAATCTTTACATTTACTACCTCACTAACCCGCAAACCGGCACTGTAGGCAAGTAATAAAATCGTTTTGTGTTTAAGGTTATCCATCTCCAGCAACCCTTCCAGTATTTTTTCTTCGCTGATTACCTTGGGCAGTTTTAGGGCTTTCTTGGGCCGGGGTATCTCAAAGAAAAATTTATCCTGCTTCAACACCTGTTCGTAATAAAACTTGAGGGCGTTCAAACGGCTGTGTACCGTATTCTCGGTTAATTTTAATGTGGTAAGGCAATGCAACAGGTAACTTTTTAAATCATCGGGTGTTATGCTTTGGGCACTACGCTGTTTAATGCTTTGTAAAAAAATACCAAACTCGTTCTTATAAGTTCGGGCTGTGCTGGCGCTGTAGGCTTTCAACACAAGCAAATCTGCCATGGCAGCTAGGGCAGCACGGTTTTCATCGGTGATGCCGGTTAATGGTCTGTATTCTTTTTTAAGAGGATGTGGTTTACTGTCTTTTTTAATAGGCGTAAGGTCTGCCTTGCTGGTTTTTAGTTTTAATGCGGTTAGTTCTTTTCTTAGTTCATCACCGTTAACTGTTGCTAAACCGGCTACAGCTTCTTGCAAACGATTCACGTCTTCTTGGGTGCAGGCAATATACCAGCACTTTAAGGTGCGACTCCATCGGGCACCTGCAAACTTTTTTATCCGGCCATTAAGCTTGCTGTTAAAATCAAACAAAAGCTTTATCCGGAGCACTTCTCCAGCATTTATCAGGTTTAAATAAATGGTTTCCATAAATTAAAATTCTAGGTTACCGCTTCACGGCTTCGCCGTCCCTCACTCACAGTGCGAAGGGGACAGAATTTATTTAAGTAAATTAGCAATTATTTTAATAACAAAGATTTTTTTAGAGGTTATTTTTTTCACATTTATTAAAATATACATTAAAGTTGTGTCGCAGTGGGATTTTTGCAACCAAATATTTAACTACAAATGGTCACTAACAGCAAAACGTCGATGTTTGAATGTGGGGGCAAAAAAATAAACTCATAAAGCACAAAAAAGTAACGAAAATGTTTGTGAAGTTGACTTAAGCAGCTTTTAATAAATGTTCTATTGAAAGATCTTCGTCAATTAAGGGCCAGTGAATACCGTAGCCCGAAGGAGAAATGGTGAAAAGATTTCTTTCTGTTTCACTGGCAGCAGCTAATTTTTTGGAAATCTTTTCCAATGGTAGTTTTATTGAAGTGCCATCTACCAACAGGCAAATTAAATCGCCCTCAAAACTAACGTCCTGTATATTATGTATTGTTGTCAATTTATTGTTTTTTAAAGTAAGTATTCCACGATTCAATAATCAAATCAAAATGCTGATAAATTATTTTCTTAATCTCTCTCTTGGCAGATGGCGTTAAATTAAAAGAAAAGGCTTCTTCAATTTCAACCTCGTCTACTAACAACCAAAATTTACATTCCATATCGCCTTTTTCTGCATGTATATGTATAGGCTCGGTTCCTTCGTTCGAATAGAAAAACAGCCGCTAACCATATATGAACAGAACTGTAGGCATACAAAATTTTAGTGCTATAAAGATAATAATTATTCGCTACGCTGTATCTCTTTAGTTCCGTTCTACGAAAAGGCTCTGTCTTAATCGGATTTTTGCAACCAAATATTTAACTACAAATGTTCACTATCAGCGAAACCGCGATGTTTAAAACGCAAAAGACTTCCGAAGTTTTTTAAACTTCGGAAGTCTAACTCAGCAAAATAAATAATTTGCTTACCGCGTAATAATGCCGCTGGGTAATGCACCGGTATTAAGCACCATATTATAAGTAACATGATCTAACGCCGCTGCCGGTATGCTGGCTACCAATGGCTTTAGTGTAAATGGCGCTGGACTGTTATCTGGCTCGGGCTCTATCGATATTACGGCCATGCCACCCGATAGGTTAGTAGGAAACGTAAAACCTGCAGGTGCATTCATTAAATAATCTTCGCCGGGGAAGGGTGGCGCTGCTGCCATTGTACTGCTAAATGGTGCCGAAAAATCGGCGGCCATTGGGTTGGTGAACCGGCCGCTCGTAATTGGCTTGCCGCCAATTACAGCCCAGCCCTCGTACACCCAACCAGTGGGTAGGGTAGGTAAATTTAATCCCTTCATGGGTGTGCCGGTGCCCAGATCAATAAACCAAAGCCCACTTTTTTCGTTGGTTGCCGGGCCATCGGTTGGCGTGGCTAAAATGTACTTACCGGTGGCGGCACCAAAATTACTGCCTAGTGCCTTGGCATCGCCTATACTAATGTTGGCCGTGTTGGCGGTAAAACTGCCGGCTAAAATATGCGTAGCAGTGGGAGCGGGGTTGCCATCGGGAAAAGGCTCTATCGTTAATACAAAATCGGTGGCGGCGGCCAATTGGGCTTTATCAATATCAAAAGCCGTTTGCGAAATGGCACCGGAGGCATTTACAGAAAATACGCCTGTTGTAATCGGCGTTCCGCCTACAATCAGCCAGCCTTCGTAGCGGAAATTGCTGCCCAGGTCTTCGAGTCCGGTAATATTGAGGTTAATTTTTTGCGTTGTTATTTCACTCTTTTTACAGGCAGTAAATGCGGCTGCACAAAGTAAAATAAGCAGGAGGTTTTTTGTTTGTTTCATGATGCATGTTTTTTTGTTGATTAGAAAATTTGTTTGTTACCAGGCATAGTTTGCCTGCTACCCATTACGGGTATTTTTTTTCTTCTTTAAAAACTGGTCTTAGTTTCGGGTAAGTACAAGCTGCAGTCCTGTACTCATTACCGGCAACGATCCTACGCCGATTCCCTTTAATGGAATTTGAATGGTTGGTTCCACCCTGATATTGAATTTTTTGCCCAGCCCATGCTGGTAGCCAACGCCCAAATTAAGCTGTGCTGCGCCGTACATATGATTGTCTTTGTAAGTGCTGTTAATGTCTTGCGGCTGGCCGCTTACCATCGCTTTGTACTGATTGCTTTCTTTCGTCATCAAGTAAGTTGATACACCTGCTTTGCCGTAAAAGCCATTGCTCTTTTTAGAGAAATTATATTTTACGCCTACCGGAATTTCCAGTAGCGTGCTGGTACCCTGCAAACTCATCACTTTCATATTGCCGGGCATGTCGTCTGCTTTTGCATGAAAATATTCGCCCGAGCTGTAATATTTTTTTTGTGTTAACTGCAAACCGGTTTCTACCGATATTATTTTGTTTAGCTGCAAACCTAGTAACAGTCCGCCGTTCAGGCCGGTCTTAGTCATGCCCTGGCCTTTTACCTGGTTAAGTGCTGCACCGGCAGTAACGCCGAAGTAAAAAGCAGGTTTACCTTTTTTCTTTTTATCTGGTTTGGCAACAGTTGTTTCGGTTGCTGCTGTTTCCTTTTTAATATCAGGCTTATTTATTTTTTTGTCGGATGGTTTTTCTACAGTTGCAACGCTTTCTTCCAGTTCATCAATTGCTGTGCCGGGCTTTGTAACCGTTATTTTTGTTTGGGTTTGATTGGTAAAAACCTTTTTGCCTTTTGCTGTTATTTCTTCGCTGCTTGTTGATTTATCATTGTCGTCGGCAACACCCATTGCTATACTGCTAATAATTTTTGCTGAAAATTTAGCCCGGTTTTTTTGTGTTTGTTTTTTGGGTGGATAAAAATCGATGGGCTGTTGAGCTTCGTTTTCTGTAGTTAAATCTATTGCTGGTATTTGTGTTGTTGTATTTATTTGCGATGATGCATTTGTTTGTGCACTAACAGCTGTTTGCACCGCATTATTTTTTTGCACCGATGCAGTTGTTGTTTCATTTTTTGAAAGGCTGTTGTTGTTATTGTAAATAAAATAAGTAAGCGTGGTTCCACCAATAAGAAGGAAAGCTAAAAGTAATGCCCAGCTTTTGCGTTTTCCTTTAGATGCAGTTCTGGCGCTGGTTACAGCGGCAGGCCCGGCAACAAAGGGCAGCAGGTCGTCAAAATTACCCGTATCGGTTTTTAGCGGATAATTGTCGGCCGCTTTTCTCAGCAGGTCGTCCATATGGTCATCTATATTCGGCATAATGCTGCTTCTTCGTTTTTTTTAATATTGTTTTGTAACAACTGCCTGGCACGTGATAAATTCGATTTAGATGTACCCACCGGTATCTTCAGTATGTCGGCAATCTCCAAATGGTTATAACCATCAATTACATACAGGTTAAAAACACTGCGGTATTGTGGCGGCAGTTCTTTTATCAGTACAATCAATTCTTTATACAACAGTTTTTGTTCGGCCGTTTCGGCATTGTCTTCGGTTGTTTCCCAAACATGCTCGGGTATGCCACCAATTTCGGGCGTCATCTTACCACGCCTCAATTCATCAATGGCGGTGTTAATCATAATCCTTTTTAAATAGCCCATCAGCATTTTCTCCGCATCCTCTCCGCTGCCCATATTAAACTGTTCAATCTTGTTAAAGAACTTAATAAACCCATCATTGGTAGCATCCACAGCTTTATCGTACCGGTATATGTACCGGAAAACAGTTTTTAAAGCAAAACCATAATATCGTTCGTACAATAACTTCTGATAATTATGCTCTCGTTTTAAACAGCCATTTAATATAAGGGTTAAACTTTCCAAATGCCGTTATTCAATTTTGTAGGTTGATGAAGGTATAAATTACAAAAAAATAATTGTAGCTGTAATACTTGTTCACCTTTACTGCCAATACTTGTACATACGTTTATGCAAACGAAAGGGTTGCAGGCGATGTTGTGTTGGGTTTTATTGCTCGGCCATCTACAAAGGCCTAATAACAGCCTGTTTCAGGTAATACATCGGGCACCGTGTACGGTAACGATATTGTTGAATTTATTTTTTCATCACTTGCTTCATCGTTTGCAACATTAGAAATAACCTGAGATGCCTTTGAATCCAAATTAGATTGCTCGATTCAATTAAATCTTGTATTTCTTTTTCTTTTGTTGTTGTTGAGTTGGTTGCTTTTGTGCGATGCTTACAATTCTAACGCTGAGCAGTATTAACAAAGTAAAAAGAATCTGTTTTTTCATAATTGGTTGCTGTGCAACTAAATTAGCCAATGGTAAGCTCTTGATTGTAGCGGCTATGTTAATCCAGTTCCTGCAATAGTTCAGTTAGGTCTAGTGCATTAGTAAACATATCCAGCGAACCATCGGCTTTTTGCGGCCACAGTTCCTTAGGCCTGTCCCAATATAATTCTACGCCGTTTTCATCGGGGTCGTTTAAATACAATGCTTCCGAAACGCCATGATCGGCAGCACCAGTAAGGGGATAATTATTATCGATTAATCTTTTGTAAATGGCCGCAAGGTCTTTTCTCGTTGGATACAGAATAGCTGTGTGAAATAACCCAGCTGCATTAACCGGTGCCGGCGGCATATTCTTACTATGCCAGGTATTTAAACCAATATGGTGATGATAACCGCCTGCCGATATAAAGGCAGCTGAAGTTCCGTACATCAACGTGACTTCAAAACCCAACAGGTCACAATAAAATTCAAGTGCTCGGTATAAATCGGCTACTTTTAAATGTATATGGCCAATTTGGGTTTGTGCAGGTATTTTATAATTGCTTTCCATTTAGCTTTTCCATTTGATATTGCAGCCGATGCTAGGCCGCTGCTCTGCTGGAACAGGGAACTTACTAATCATGCGGCCCAGCGCATGCCTAATGTCTTTGCCAGTAACAGGTATATCGTTGCCCGGCCGAGAGTCGTCCAATTGGCCGCGGTAAGCCAGTTTTAATTCGCTGTCGTAAATAAAAAAATCGGGCGTGCAGGCGGCATCAAATGCTTTGGCCACTTCCTGCGTTTCATCGTACAAATAAGGGAACGGATATTTTAATTTTTCGGCCGTTTCTTTCATTTTCTCTGGGGCGTCTCCGGGGTGCGTAACCACATCATTTGCACTGATAGCTACAAAGCTTACTTGTTTGTTGCCATAATGTTTCCCCAGCCGCACCAGTTCATCATTTATATGCAATACAAAAGGGCAGTGGTTGCAGATGAAAATCACTACAGTAGCTACTTCGCCTTTAATGGCGTTCATCGATATTTTGTTTCCTGATACTGTATCTGTCAAGTTAAAGCCGGGGGCTTTTGTGCCCAACGGGCTCATTGTGGAGGGTGTTTTTGCCATAGGGCGAAGTTAAGTGGTTTAAAACAGTGTAATAAAAAAACCTCCTCAAAAATTGAGGAGGTTTACCTTGGTGCCCACGAAAGGAACCTGCCTGCCGGCAGGCAGGTCGAACCTCACGCCCTTGCGAACGGCAGATTAAACCTTTTAAAATAAAAAAGCCGGAGCAATTACTCTCCGGCTTGTGCCCACGAAAGGAACCTGCCTGCCGTCAGGCAGGTCGAACTTCAGGCCCTTGTGACCGGCAGCTTAATCCTATTAAAATAAAAAAGCCGGAGAAATTACTCTCCAGCTTGTGCCCACGAAAGGAATCGAACCTTCACGCCCTTGCGAACGGCAGATTTTGAGTCTGCTGCGTCTACCAATTCCGCCACATGGGCCTACACTTATTATTGCAAAAACAAAATACATACCTCATGGTTTTGAGTCAGCCGCGTCTACCAACCTGCCTGCCGGCAGGCAGGTTCCGCCATCTGGGCCTACACTTTGAAACCTTTCAGAAACTGTTTCCCTACTCCCGATTTCAAATATTTTTCTCTTTGTCTTGCTTCAATTCTTGTTTCAAAAGTTTCTACTAAAATAAGGCTAAAAGGCCTGTATGGTTTAGTAGTTTTGTTTTTACCACCCTGGTGTTCCCCAATTCTTCTTTCTACATCATCCGATAATCCTACATAAATGTAGCTTCTGCTTAAACTTGTAATTGCATAAACAAAATACATACCTCATGGTTTTGAGTCAGCCTAGTCTACCAACCTGCCTGCCGGCAGGCAGGTTCCGCCACATGGGCAACTTCACGTTTTATACGGGCTGCAATATTACATTATCCCTCCAATCTGTCCAAAATACGTTGCAGGTATTTTTTCTTGTAAAAATATTCTTTCAGTTTTAACAGGTCTAATTTCGTTGTTTTGTCATCATCGTAATGGTCAATGATGGGCTGTACCTCACTGTAGAGTGCTGTTTCCAGTGTTTCTATCTCTTTTGCCGATTCATCCGACAGGTCTTCATTCAATTCCATCATCTCCATTAAAAAAGCCGGTGGCAACTGGTATTTTTCTTCTTCCTCAAGTAATCCTTTTAATTGTAAAACGTATTTAATAGTCTCGTCCTGGTTCTTTAATATTTTTAAAGCCTTGTTCAGCTGCGATGATATTTCAAGCGCCTGCTCCTGTTCATGCTCGGTGCCCTGTGCAAAAAAATCGGGGTGATATTTTTTTTGCAGCTCAAAATATTTAAGCGCAAGTTTGCTTTTGTCTGTTTTAACAGAAACGGGCAGTTCAAACAATTCAAAATGATTCATGCTGCAAAAGTACGGGTTGTATATAAAAGCAAAAATGTAAATTGCCGCTTTAAAGATTAATGATTGATGCTTAAGATAGGATTAATAAGAGAAGGTAAAACGCCGCCAGATAACCGGGTAGCACTTACACCGGCCCATTGCAAATGGCTGCAGCAGAAGTTTGCCGATATACAAGTAGTTGCACAGCAGTCGCTAGGGCGATGCTATACCGATGCCGAATACCAACGAGCCGGTGTAGAAATAAAAGAAGATTTAAGCGATTGTAACTTGTTACTGGGCATAAAAGAAGTACCGGTTGATATGCTGCTCGAAGGTAAACGGTACATGTTTTTTTCGCACACTAAAAAACTACAGGCCGGTAATCAACAATTGTTTAAAGCCATACTGGATAAAAAAATAACGCTGATAGATTACGAATGCCTGGAGCATGGCGATGGTACCCGTATCATTGGCTTTGGCTTTTTTGCAGGTATTGTTGGTGCCCACAATGGCATGATGGCTTATGGAAATCGTACAGGTGCTTTTAAATTGGCTAGAGTAGGGTCGGTAAATAGTTTTCAAAAACTGATACATACTTATTTTGGTTTGAGATTACCGAATATAAAAATTGCTGTAACCGGTACAGGCCGTGTAGCCCATGGTGTACTAGAGATTATGAATTTGATGGGTATTCACGAAGTGGAGCCGGATGAATACCTGGAAACTGAATTTACTTACCCTGTTTATGTTCATTTGAAAGGTGCCAATTTGTATACGCATAAAGAAACCGGAAAATACAACCGCAACGATTTTCATGCGAATCCCAAAAACTATAACTGCCGGTTCAGGGATTATATTTCCAACAGTGATATTTTGATTAACGGCATTTACTGGGAGAAAAATATTCCTCGTCTTTTTGAGCTGGAAGATATTGCAAAAGATAATTTCCGCATACAAACCATTGCCGATATTACCGACGACTTGCATGGTTCGGTGCCTTGTAACCTGGGTGATAGTACCATTGCCGACCCAGTTTATGGCGTTGATAAAACCAGTTTCAAAAAAACGGCTCCTTATCTCTCAAACTCAATAGACATCATGGCTGTGGGCAATTTGCCAAATGAGCTGGCCCGTGATGCAAGCCGCTATTTTGGCGAACAACTGATTAAATATGTACTGGATGATATCCGTACAGGAGGAAGTAAGCTGATTAGCCATGCAACCATGGTTGATGCCGGAAAACTAAACGGACCTTATCAGTATATGAAAGAATACGCCGGGTTGTAGTTAGAGGAAGAGGTAATAATCTTTTAAAAGTGCTGTAAACTCCGGAGTATAATTATGTTCGGGGTCTTTAATAATAAACTCGCTGCTTTCAATTTCAGTTTCAGCTCGTTGAAAAAATAAAATACCTCTAAAAAACTTATGCTTATAAGTTTGCCTTACTAGTATTTTTTCTAGCAGGAAAAAACCTATGCTGGCAGCTTCTTCAATAAATTCATCAACTCGCTGGTATGGGAGCAGCACGGCAAATTTTCCATTAGTCGATAAATTAGTATCAACAAATTTTAAGAGCTGGGCAAGATTGAGTGTAGAATTATGCCTCGCTTTATTCACAGTCTCATCAGGCGACTGCAGGTCTTTTTCATAAAACGGCGGGTTAGAAATAATGAAATCGTAATTTTTTTCACCGTTAAGTTTCAAAACATCCGACTGTATAACCTGAACTCTTTCGCCCCAGGGCGAATTACCGATATTTTCTTTTGCTTGCTCGGCTGCTTCTGCATCAATTTCTACGGCGTCAATTATTAAGTCTTTGTGTTTTTGGGCAATCATTAATGTCAGCAAACCAGTGCCAGTACCAATATCCAGGCAATTGATACTTTGCCATTTTTGGCTGGCAACAAGCGCTCCAAAAAGGCAGGCATCGGTGCACACTTTCATGGCACATTTATCCTGCTGAATAGTAAATTGCTTGAATTTAAAGTACGAGTTAGCCATGGTTTTAGTAATCTCTAAGCTACAACTTTTTGTATCTTAAATAACTTTTTGTTAAAATAAGAATGTATACTTATATTTTTTTATTGAAAAAAATACTACCATTCTGCTCTGGCAGAAGGACTTATGCTTAAAGAGGTAAATTCTTTAGCTTGGTATTTGAAATATGCCGTCATGGCAATCATGGCTGCATTATCTGTGCAGTATTCAAAAGCGGGTATAAAAGTATTCCAGCCTTCCTGTTCGCCCATTTCGGTAAATGATTTGCGTAGTCCGCTGTTGGCACTTACGCCACCAGCTAGACAAATATCAGTTATGCCTGTTTCGGTAACTGCTTTCTTTAATTTATTGAGGAGAATTGAAACGATTCTGTTTTGTACCGATGCACAAATATCTGTCAGGTTTTCATCAATGAATTTTTTACGGGTTACTTCATCAGCCAAAAATTCTTCTTTAAATAAATTACTGGTACCTGCATTTTTTAAAAAGTACAGGATAGAAGTTTTTAAACCCGAAAAACTAAAGTTCAACCCCGCAATTTGCGGCTCCGGAAATTTAAAACGTTTGGGATCACCATTGGCAGCATGTTTATCAACCAATGGTCCGCCGGGATAAGGGAGCCCGAGCATTTTTGCTGTTTTGTCGAAAGCTTCGCCTGCTGCATCATCAATGGTTTCGCCAATAACTTTTAAATGAGTAGGACTATCGCAACGCACAATCTGTGTATGTCCGCCACTTACCGTCAAACATAAAAAAGGGAAGTTGGGTTTCCTGTCGGGAATTAGGTTAGCAAGTACATGCGCTTGCATATGATGCACGGCAATCAAAGGTTTATCCAGTGCTAGTGCCAGCGATTTGGCAAACTGTGTACCCACCAAAAGTGATCCTATCAAGCCAGGTGCCTGCGTAAAAGCTACCGAATCAATATCAGCCAAATTGCAATTGGCTACTTTTATGGCCGCATCAACTACCGGCACAATGTTTTGCATATGGGCACGGCTGGCCAGTTCGGGCACTACACCACCAAACTGCTCATGTACGGTTTGGTTGGCAATTTTATTAGAAAGAATTTTTCCATCAACGCAAACAGCGGCTGAGGTTTCATCGCAGGAAGATTCTATGGCTAAAATGGTTATTGGCATATGGGTGGCAAAGATACTGGAAACAGATTATGAAGGCAGTTTATCAAGATTGAGTAGCGGGTCATTTTTATAGAGTGAAAAAAACTTGTGCTGTTTTTTAACTTCTGATTGCCGTAACTGCATCCAGTTTGGCAGCTCGGGAAGCCGGAAAAATACCCGCAATAACACCAACTACCACACATATTGTAAAAGTGGCGATTAGCATAGGTATGGAAATATATATCGGGAAGTCGAGTGCTTTGGTAGTTAATACGGTGCCGATATACACAAAGAAAAGCCCGATGGCACCACCCACCAAACAAAGCACAATCGACTCGATTAAAAATTCAAAAAGTATGCTGGCTTTTTTTGCACCGATGGCTTTTTTTAATCCAATGACAGAAGTTCTTTCTTTTACGGTTACAAACATGATGTTGGCAATTCCAAACAAACCTACAAACAAACTGATGCCACCGATAATGGCTCCTACAATATTTAACACGCTGAAGAAGCCGGTGATGGCTTTGCTGAACGCCTCCACCGTGTTCAACGAAAAGTTGTCATCTTGCGTGGGACTTAGTCTTCTTATCTGCCGCATAATGCCCTTTAATTCGTCGGATAAAGCGGTGGGCGTAACGCCGTCTTTTCCTTTGGCAATTAATATCGGATTTGATTTTTCTTCATCAAATATAGTTTTGCAGAATTTGTAGGGCAGCATCACACAGTTATCATAATCCCAGCCAATAAAACTTTTGCCTTCTTTTTTAATTACACCAACAATGGTTACTTTTTTTCCTTTGATGTCGATTTGTTTGCCCAACGCACGCTGACTGTTACCAAATAACTGTTCGGCATTGGTAAAACCAAGTAGGCAAACATTGCTGCCTACCGAAAATTCACTGGCCGAAAAGAAACGGCCGTTATCAAAACTAACTGGTTGAATAATCATTTGAGCTGCTATGATACCATAAATACTGGCGCCCGACAGCATATCGTCTTTATGAGAAATACTAGATCCAGTCTGCATCAGAAAAGAAATATCATCCAATAAGCCCGAACGCTCTTTAATCATTTCCACTTCTTCATATTTAGCCACCGGCCTCGCCCTGAATTTCCAAATAGGCTGATCGGGGCCGCCACTGTAATCCCATTTATCAATATAGATGGTATTGCTGCCCAGGCTGTTTACTTCGGTTTGTATATTACGCTCCAGGCTATTCACTACAGCCAATACACCAATAATGCAAAAGATACCAAACGCAATGCCCGTAAGACTAAGTGCTGTACGCAGTTTATTAACCCTTAGTTCTTTAAAAGTTAATACCAATGAATTACGAACGATGTTGAGCGTTTTTCGCATGGTATCAAAATTACGTGTTGCATATTGATTTAAGGAGTTAAATGTATGAGCGGTGGCCTTGTTGCCCCTATCACTTAAAGTGGGAGTCTGGGCGATTTAACCGAAGCAGGTGTAAATCTCCAAATGAGTTTACGCATCCATTTTCAAACCTTACCTTTGCGGCTCTTAAAAACACGGTCTGCATTAATCAGCGTAATCAGATCATTTAGTGCACATGAAGTATATCAACGAAATAAACAGGCGTAAAACCTTTGCCATCATATCTCACCCCGATGCCGGTAAAACAACTTTAACCGAAAAGTTTCTATTGTTTGGTGGCGCTATTCAAACAGCCGGCGCAGTAAAAAGCAATAAGATAAAGAAACATGCTACCAGCGACTTTATGGAGATTGAGCGCCAACGTGGTATTAGTGTGGCTACCAGTGTAATGACTTTTGAATACGACGGGCACCTGATTAACCTGTTGGATACGCCCGGCCATAGAGACTTTGCAGAAGATACGTTTAGAACCTTAACGGCGGTTGACAGTGTGATACTGGTTATTGACAGTGTGAATGGTGTGGAGCCGCAAACACGCAGGCTGATGGAAGTAATTGCTATGCGTAAAACACCTGTGATTGTTTTTATCAATAAAATGGACCGAGATGGTAAGAATCGTTTTGATTTATTGGAGGAGATTGAAAATGAATTGAAAATTCAGTTGCACCCCATGACTGTACCCATTAACAGTGGCAAGGATTTTAAAGGTGTGTATGATTTGCATAAAAAAAGTCTGGTATTGTTTAAGGCCGGTACAAAAGCAAACGATGAAGATGTGTTGGAAATAACTGACTTGAACGATGAAATACTGAACAAAAAAATAGGGGAGAAGGATGCAACTGTATTAAGAGAGGATGTTGAATTAATTGATGGTGTGTACGGTGAACTTAACAGCGAAGACTATTTAAGCGGCAATACTGCACCGGTATTTTTTGGCAGTGCTGTCAACAATTTTGGTGTTAAGGAAATGCTGGATACTTTTATTCGCATTGCACCTACACCAAGGCCCAGGCATACCACTACCCGTGATGTAAAACCCGAGGAAGAAAAATTCAGCGGCTTTATTTTTAAGATACATGCCAACCTAGATCCCAAGCACCGTGACCGGATTGCTTTTTTAAGGGTTTGCAGCGGCCGGTTTGAAAGGAGTAAATATTACCACCATGTGCGTAGCGATAAAGACCTGCGCTTTAATAATCCCTACAGTTTTCTGGCCCGTCAAAAAGAAGTGATTGACGATGCTTATCCAGGCGATGTGGTAGGACTTTTTGACACTGGGAACTTCAAAATAGGCGATACTATGACTGAGGGAGAGAATTTTTTCTTTACCGGAATACCCAGTTTTTCGCCTGAAATTTTTAAAGAAGTAATTAACAAAGACCCGTTGAAAACCAAGCAGTTGGAAAAAGGTTTGTCGCAGTTAACTGATGAAGGTGTGGCACAGCTTTATACCCAGTTTGGTGGTAACAAGAAAATTATAGGTTGTGTGGGAGAGCTACAGTTTGAAGTAATTCAATATCGTCTTTTACAGGAGTATGGGGCATCGGTACAGATGAATAATCTGCCCTTTTTTAAAGCCTGCTGGCTTACCAGCAAAGACCCCAAAAAACTCGAGGACTTTGTAAAATACAAACAAGCCAATATTGCCGAAGATAAAGATGGCCACCTCGTTTACCTGGCAGCTAGTGAATGGTTTTTAAATACCGAGATTCAGAATAACCCGGATATTGAATTTCATTTTACAAGTGAGATACATAAGTAGGGAATAGGCAAAAAGCAATAGGCAATATCGAAAAGGCAATAGGCAAGTTAAATTGAATCCCTCAGTCTTGTATTAATTCTGAACTCATTTTTTCTTAAATTTACGTATGTACAAACTGGATAAAACTGTTTTCAAGGCACAGACTTTTGCCGAAGCGGAAAGAGCAAACCTTTTTGCGAAGTCAGTTTCGCTTTCTGAAAGGTTGAATCAAGGTTGGTATCTTTCTGCTATGGCCCACGGAATAGATCCGTATCATCCTCCCAAAATGGTTAAGGAGTTTGTTGGCTCAAGAAAACATAAAAAATAATGCCCAATATTTTCAATGACGATTTCAGGGATTTCATCGCTGCATTAAATAATCATGATGTAGAATATCTGCTTGTAGGAGGCTATGCCGTTATTTTACATGGCTACCGAAGGTCTACGGGTGATATGGATGTGTGGGTAAATGTAACCGCTGAAAATCATAAAAAACTCGTTAAAGCATATTTGGACTTTGGATTACCAACAGTAGATATTTCGGAAGAAAATTTTTTGTGGAATGATGAAATGGAAGTGTTTACTTATGGCCTGCCGCCGGTGTGTATAGAAGTTTTAAAGAAAGTGAAGGGCTGTCATTTTGATGAAGCTTATGAAATGAGCAAATTGTACTACGAAGATGAACTGCAGATAAGATTTATTCACATCAATACTTTAATAGAGGCAAAAAAAGCTTCTGGCCGCTATAAAGATCTCGACGATATTGAGAAGCTGAGTATGTGATACTTTTATTCCCTTAACTTAAATGACACCACACCATTTGTTTTATCAGTACTGCTCACATTCAGTTCGTATCTTTTAGTTCCATCATAAATAACCATTAATGCTGTGTTGGGTGGAATACTGCCCTGGTTTTCGGCATACATCACCAATTCGTTGCGGCTGTTGCCAGGCTTAATTTTAATGATAAATGTAAGCGGTTTGGTAGTTAATAACTGATGTGTTGTTAATACAGAATCATTGTAAATAAGGGTGATGCTGTCGCCGTCAACTACGCCGTTGTCGTAAAGCGTTACCGAGATGGAGTCATGATCTACCGTAATCTCTTTCACCAGTTCAGTTTCTCTTTTTTCTAATACGATATCTTTTGGTTGCAGGTTTTCAATTTTTTTAGTAGTATCCTTTTCATTACAAAGAAAAAATATTTCGTTATCGGCCAGCGATCGGTTATAAATTCTAATGTCATCCAGTGTACCATTCAGCCAAAAAGGATAAAAATCGTCATCCGATTTTCCAAAAAACAGGTCTTCGTTATTTGTAAAAGTCTCTGGGAAAGTTACCTTGTATTTAAGCTCGCAATTAACATAAAGCTTTGCGGTGCTGCCGTCATTGGTGTACAATACATTGTACCAGGTATTTTTGTTGATAAAATCTCCAGGATAGGGCGAAAGTACGGTTCCGGTACCCCTAAAATTTTGGTGCAAGGTATCACACAAGCCTCCATCGCAACCGGTACCTTTACTAAAAAGCGCATCATCAAAACGAAGGGCATAATTGCCGGGATTGTAGTTGCCGCCACCCTTACTTATTATCTGGCTGGCGTGGCAAATGCCATAATTAAATCCTGTTGGCTTTACCCAAACCGAAATAGATATTTGTTTGCCAAAGTTTAAAGATGGTTTATTGGGTATTTGGATAAACTGATACAAACCATTAAAATGATAGGCGCTGTTTGGGTTACCAAACCTATCTGCAGTTATCGTTGCATTATTTTTTATGGGATGATTGTTGTTGCCACTTTCATCATTGGCATTGCCATTGAATGGGTAGTATGCCTGCAGTCCTCTATTTAAATCTACCTGAGCAAAACAAAATTGGGAGAAGAGTAAAAAAACACACAATAATCTTTTCATACGTAACAGTAACACATTTAAAGTGCTAAAATTAAGCATCTTCAAGTATTATACCTGTTAAAATATACAATTGATACGCTACTATCTTATTAAAAGGAAACTGCCTTTTTGTTCTTCGGTACCACAATCGGTTTGGGCTGATATTACATACACATAAGTGCCTTCCAGCGCAGGTTTGCCCTTGTAAGTACCATCCCAGCATTTGCCGGCATTGGCCGTGGCGAAAACTTGCTCTCCAAAACGGTTAAAAATAAAGAACTGTAGATTTTTTATGTACATCCAGTTTTTTAAACCATAACAGTCATTTTTACCATCGCCGTTAGGTGTAAAAGCGTTGGGCATGTAGCGGGCCAAGCTGGCTGTATGATTAGCAAATACTGTTACCGAATCGGTATTTGAGCAACCGAATGCATCGGTAACCCGCACCCTATATGTTTGGGTAATGGCTGGTTTGGCAACCGGATTAGGAATAGTAGTGCTGCTTAATCCTGTTGCCGGTGTCCATAAATACTGATTACCGCCTGATGCCAGTAAGGTAGCCGAACGAAATGCACAATCAATATCATTTGATTTGCGTGCATTAATTACTGGTGCAGGTAAAATAGTGAGCAATGCTGTGAATGTGCTGTCGAAACCACATTTTGTATCGGTTACAACAACGGTGTACACCGTTGTTTGTGGCGGATTAGCCCAAGGATTAACAGCCGTACTGCTCGATAAATAAGTTGCCGGACTCCATAAATAATTATACCAGTTACCATTATTGCCCTGCAATTGAACAGTTTGCTTTTGGCAAATGGTAAATGACGGGGGTTGTTTTAAGGAAGCCGGGGAGCTGATATCAATATTAACATCATCGGAATTTTTGCAGCCATTGGCATCGGTACCGGTAACAATATAATGTTGAAAGCTGGTGCCTGTAAAAACAGGGTTTGCAATATTAGGGTTACTTAATCCCGTAGCCGGGCTCCAGGAATAAGACTGGGCGCCAGTAGTGGTTAGCACAACTGTTTGACCGATGCAAAGTGTTGTGTCGCTTATTGTAGTTACTGTAGGTAAAGGGTTTACAGTAATATATACACTGTCAACCGCGGAACATCCAAAAGCAGAAGTGACAGTAATATAAAGTTTACGGGACAATGTATCTATGAAAGTAGGATTGGCAATTACAGGATTGCTTACGAAAATTGCCGGACTCCATTGATAAACATTTGCATTGGAAACAGTGTTTAGTACTACCGTTGAAAATTTGCAAATGGCTGTATCATTGATGGTATTAACAAGCGGAAGCGGATTAATATAAATTGTTACCGAATCCATTGATGTGCAACTTGCGGCACCGGTAACATTTAGATAAAAAGTTGTTGTAACACTTACGGTTGCAATCGGATTTTGGATATTGGGATTATTCAGATAAAGAGCCGGTGACCATAAATACGGTCCGCCGATAGCTGTGCCGTTCAACATTACTGAGACTGGACCATTGGAACAAATAGAAGTATCGGCGCCTGCTTCTGCATTAACTCCCGGTTGCGCATTTACATCAATAGAGGTACTGTCAATACAACCATTATTATCTGTAACAATTAACTTTACGGTATAAGTACCGGCAGTTGTGTAAGCATGAGATGTATTTTGAGAATTGGCCGAACCTCCATCACCAAAATACCATTGCCATGTTGCTATGGGGTTAGTGTTGATATAAGCCAAGCCCTTAAAATCAAAACCATTGCAGGCCAATAAACTGTCTTTAATACGAACAGAATCAATATTGGCTTTGAAAGGAATATTATCTACTGGTAAAACAAGGTTGAACAGATTAGCTCCTGCGGTACCTGGCGTTGCTCCCCACGCATTATTCGCATCTTGAATTAATACACCATTAGCGCCACCAGTATTTATTATGGATAAATTTGCAGGGACGGACCCTGCTTTTAAAAAAGCAATACCACCAGCGCCCCCGCCACCCGGACCTATACGTCCGGCAATGGAAATTGGGCCACCTGAAACATCGGCGCCTCTACCACCCTTATTTTCTAGTATGGTATTATCCATAAATTGATTCACATCAAGTAATACAGTCCCGCCAGCACCACCGCCACCCATACCATCATGACAATCGTTATTTGGAGGTACTGAACAGCCAAGTCCATTAGCACCATTGGCAATTATTTTTTTCGAGTTAGCTTGAATTCTATCTGCAGAAATAATTATTATTCCTGCACCATTGCCACCTGCGGGTGCTACGTTACCGGGATTGTCGGCATGACCGGCACCACCGCCGCTGCCCATAAATATTTTATTGATGGCTGTGCTGTAGTTGAGGTTTTTTCCACCAATACCACGGTTATCAAAAGGAGCGTTGCCACATGGCTCTAATTGGTAACCACCCAAACCTCCAATACCTCCATTACCGCCGCCGCCTCCGCCGCTGTTATGGCCAAGTCCGCCACCGCCACCGCCGGCAGGGCTGCCCTTTCCGCAGAGGATGTTATCAGAAATGCTGGTTATGCTTTCGCCTTTCTTAGCAGCAAATAAAGTGTTTGTGGGATAATTATATTGATTTTGACCACAGGTAAGACTGGCATTTCCGGGGTTATAACCCGGAGCTCCTTTAAACCCTTTGCCACTAACATCAAGAATACCACCGTTGAGAGTCAGCGTATTCAATACGTTAAATACCAGAACGCCTCCTTTATTTCCATCCCATGGCAGACAGGTTAATGTATCGTTTACCGTTAGGTTATTGTAATAAGGAACCCTAATTAATTGAACTTTACCGTTCGGGATATCATATTGCCGCGTAAGGCTGTTAATCAACTCAATTGTATTACCTGTTTTGCTTTTTACATAATTGAATTCATAATTACCTGCATTTTTATAATTGGTAATTGTACCAAAAGAAGCGGTGTTTGTGCTGTCAATTACCGCACCTTTCATTTGTATCAGCAGAACGGTATCTCCAACATTATAAGCGGAGCCATTTTCGACAGATAATGCGTTGGTACAAGGGTTTAAACCCAGTACCGGCGTATAATCATTAATAACTGTAAGCGTTTGTGTAACCGAACATGAATCGGCAATAAAGGCGCAATTGGGATTTGTGTTGTTTATGGTTGCACCGCCATTTAATGTTCCATTCCAGGCAATATTACCTTGTTTATTTAACAGGTTATCAAATGTATAATATGCTTGTAAACCGGTTTGGGTTGATGGATTAGGTAAGGATGCATCCATATAGGTTTGTATCTGTGCCTGTGTACGTGCCACATTCCAAATGCGTACCTCGTTTATGTATCCCAAAAAGTTAGTACCCACTGGATTATTAACAGCATAGTCTCCGATGGTTGTTTGCCAATTATTTAGGATAAGGTTTCCAGTGGCAGCAATCTGGCTCATCAAAAAACCGTCTCGGTAAAATTTAAGGCTGCTTCCATTATACACCATGGCTACGTGGTAGGTTTTATTAGTAACTAGATTATCACATGGAATAGGCGTTAAAAATTGACCGTTTGTGGTAGTAATACCTGCGAGGTCCATCCTCAAAACATAATTTATATCAGTCGTATTGGCGTGCTTGGAAACAATATCCTCTTGTTTATCTGGCCTTGTTATTGGAAATGAACTACAGTTAAAATTTGCTTCAACGGTAATTTGGTTGCCACTAACATCTAAGTCGCCAACAGTTACACTTTGGCCTACCGCTTGTGTTTTTAACCAATTGTTACAAGTTATTGTACTTGAACAATCTGTTAGTGCCGCAGCCTCTGCTGCAGTTAGCACTCGGTTATAGATTCTGATATCATCCATTTTTCCCTTATAATAATCCCCGTCTGAATCACCTTTTTTTCCAAAATTAATTTTGGAGGCCGGGCCATCCTGCAGAATAAATTTGGACTGGGTTAAATCCGATGATTCAAGCACGCCATCTACATATAAAAACCAAATTCCGTTCTTATAGGTTACCACAATATTATACCAGCAGGGGGCTCCGGTAAAAATAGTGGAACCATTCACAATATTATTGTAGGCATAACCACTCATGGCTTTATAATTGTAGATATAGGCTCCATAGTTCCACAAGGACAAAGTATAACTTGGATGATAAGGTGATTTTACAACTAATGCTTGTGCTGGCCACGAATTACCTTGGTCTGGTAAGACTCTTACAGAAATAGAAAAAGAATCCTGGGGCGCAAAATTGTACGTGGGTGAATAAGGGAGTTGTATAAAGGAATTAGTCCCATTAAAATAATAAGCAGCATTTGGTTGTGAAAACCTGTCGGATGTTAAAACAGCATTATTAACAACCCCATGTAAGTTGTTACCTGATACGTCATTTGCATTTCCATTAAACGGGTAATGGGCAATTAAACCAAGGTTAAGATTAATCTGCCCCATGCAAACACTCGTAATAATCAATAATAAGGGCAGTAAAATTCGTTTCATAAAAGCTTTATACCGTGATGATATTGACACCGAAAATACACATCCTTTTTATTATAATCCCAGATAATTAAATGGCGTAATAGCCTTTAATTCCTTTTTTAAGGCGGTTGATATTTTTAGCGAAGCAATAAATGAATGAATCGTTTTTTTATCAATCGCATTTTTGCCCCTTGTAAGTTCCTTTAATGCCTCATACGGATTCGGATAGTTCTCTCTTCTTAAAATGGTTTGAATAGCCTCTGCAACCACAGCCCAGTTATTATCCAAATCGGCTTTAAGTTTAGCTTCATTTAAAACTAGTTTAGCAATACCTTTTTCTGTTGAATTAATTGCCAACAAAGTATGTGCAATGGGTACGCCGATATTTCTTAATACAGTAGAATCGGTCAGGTCTCTTTGTAAACGGCTTACCGGTAGTTTTGCCGAAAGGTGCTCTAGTAATGCATTAGCAAGGCCAAGGTTGCCTTCGGCATTTTCAAAATCAATTGGGTTTACTTTATGCGGCATGGCACTGCTGCCGATTTCTCCTTTCTTTGTTTTTTGTTTGAAATAGTCCATGCTGATATAGGTCCACATATCCCGGCAAAAATCAATAAAGATGGTATTGATACGTTTAATGGCATCGAAATGTGCAGCCAGCGTATCAAAATGCTCTATTTGTGTGGTGTATTGCTGACGTTGTAAACCCAGTTTGTTTTCAGTAAACTCGTCGGCAAATTTTTTCCAGTTGTATTTTGGAAATGCTACATGATGAGCATTAAAATTTCCGGTGGCTCCACCAAACTTGGCAGTAAAAAGTATGTAGCTGAATAATTGGATCTGGTTTTCCAAACGCTCCACAAATACCATCATTTCTTTTCCCAATCTTGTTGGGCTGGCGGGTTGCCCATGTGTACGGGCAAGCATGGGCAAGTCTTTCCAGGCAACAGCTAATTTACCAATGGTATGTTGCAGGTTTATAACCGCCGGCAAATATTCCAGCTCAATGCTGTTTTTCCAAAGCAAAGGGATAGCGGTATTATTTATATCCTGCGATGTTAATCCAAAATGAACCCATTCTTTTAAATGTCCGGCTTCGCAATTATCCAAAGCTGTTTTAATAAAATATTCAACAGCTTTTACATCGTGGTTGGTTACTGCTTCTGTTTTTTTAATTTCAGCAGCATCAGTCAGCGAAAACTCAGCAGCTAACTTCAGCAAATATTTTTTTGCTTTGCTGTCAAGCTTAAAAAACTTCTTTTCGGCCAAAAACAAAAAGTATTCAATTTCCACAATCACGCGGTATTTTATAAGTGCATATTCGCTAAAATACTCACCCAGTTGTTTTACCTGCTTACGGTAACGGCCGTCGATGGGAGAAATAGCAGTAAGTTGATTT
>JBKJPN010000060.1:0-3025 GCA_046595125.1 Ferruginibacter sp. | reverse complement strand
AAAAACAAAGATGGCCATAGGAATATTTGCTCATATACACGGCGCAAGTTTTGAAGTAGGCAAAGCATTGGTGCAACATCCGCTTACCAAAGCAGTTGGCTTTACCGGTTCTTATTTAGGTGGACGGCAGTTATTTGACTGGGGTAATGAACGCAAAGAACCTATTCCTGTTTTTTCTGAAATGGGAAGTATCAATCCTGTTTTTTTAATGCCAGAAAAATTAAATGTATCTGCCGGAGAGATTGCGCAACAATATGCAGGTTCCATCACTTTAGGAGTTGGACAGTTTTGTACCAACCCAGGTTTGATTATTGGCATTGAAAGCGAAGCACTGAAAACTTTTGTTCACGACTTGGGTAAAGCCATTCAAAAAATTGACCCAGCGCCGATGCTCCACCCAGGCATTGTATCAGCCTATAAAAAAAATAAAGGCAATGCATTATTGCAGGAAGATGTACACTTGGTTGCCGAAAGTGAAACCGATGTAAAAGAGAATGAAGCACTGCCTACTATTGCAACTGCAACTGGTCAGGCTTTTTTAAACAACCCGGTTTTGCATCAGGAAGTGTTTGGCCCCTACTCCATCATCATCCGCTGTAAGGATATGAATGAGATGATTGCCGTTGCAAAAAACCTAGAAGGACAATTGACTTCCACCATTATGGCGACAGAAAATGATATCAAAGAAAATGATGAACTGGTAGAGTTAGTTAAAAATATCTGCGGAAGATTAATCTTGAATGGTGTACCCACCGGTGTTGAAGTTTGTTTGAGTCAGCATCATGGCGGACCATTTCCTTCAACAACCGATTCAAGATTTAGTGCTGTTGGTGCAGATGGCATCAGGCGTTTTGCAAGGCCAATTGCGTTGCAGAACTGGAGCAATGATTTGTTACCTGATGAATTGAAGAACGAAAACCCGCTGGGGATGTGGCGGACAGTGAATGATGAACTGAGCAAAGAAAAAATATAACACTATACAGAAACCGGCACCTGCCGGTTTTCTTTTTCTGTTGAAAATGCCAGCCATCCGGTTACGGCAACAGAAATTACAAAATAGGTAATCAGCACATTGCTTATCCATGGAAGAAATGCATTAGCACCAAACCAATCGCCCAATGAAAAAATAAAAGCTATGCCAACTCCGGATTTTAAAACTTCCCATGCCAGTGCCATTTTTTTTCCATCCATTAGTTCACTGTAAGCATATACATAAACAAATACAAAGGCCCCGTAATAAAACATATTGGGGCTACCAATCTTCGCAATATTTCCAAAAAAATAACTCACAAATACTAAAAGCATGATTAGCTGAACCCATATCCAGCTTGATAAAAAAACTGACGTTTTAGTGTCATACTTTTCAAAGCTGTACACATTCTCAATTTTATAAACAGGGTATTTTTCTTCCACATCGGCAGGTCGCCATCCTGTTGGCATAAACCAGATACGGAATTTGTCTTTTACACTTTTTGCCCGCCAGGCATCTTGTATCAACAGCCACATGTGCTGAAAATTAATTCTGATGGGATTCCATGTTTGTACTGGCCTTGTTATTCCATAAACCGGAGGAACTTCGGGCAATTCGTCTTGGAATGTCCCAAATAATTTATCCCAGAAAATAAAGATCTGCCCAAGGTTCTTGTCTAGGTATTCTTTGTTGATGGCATGATGCACCCGGTGATGCGATGGCGTAACAATTATTTTTTCGAGGAAACCCATCTTACCGATATGCTGTGTATGGTACCAGAATTGTGCAAATAAATGAATGGGCGCAATGGTTGCAATAACAATGGCAGGTACGCCCAACAAAGCTGCCGGAATCAGCAAAAAAGAAAACAGTTTTACAAATGTTGAAATACTTTGTCTTAATGCGCAAGCCAAATTGAATTCTTCGCTGCTGTGGTGTACGATATGCGCATTCCAGAAAAAATTCACTTTATGGTCGATACGGTGGACCCAGTACCCCGCAAAATCTAACACAATAAATGCTACTAAAAATGTGAGCCAGGTAGATTCGATATGTGTGACGGCAATTTTACCAACTAGCCAGCTATAACCCAAAACAGCAACACTTAAACCCAGCACATCTTTGGTAACATTGGTAACGCCGCTGCTGAGGCTGCTCACCATATCCATGTTACGTACCGTATCATTTCCCTTGTACCAGCCGTACCATTTTTCCAACAAGACCAATACTAGGAATGCGGGCATAGCAAATAATAGAATCTTTCCGTACTGTTCCATAAGCTAAAATTACAATGGTTCCGCAACTTTGCCAAAGTTTAGAACTTTGGTAAAGTTTGTTCCTGCAAAACGGTAATACCCGCCACATGGTATCCTCAAATACCATGTTAAATAAACCAAAAGGTTGTATTGCTGATTAAACCTTTATAAAGCGAATTTTTACTATGCATTCATTTTAACAAAAACAAAATCAACCTTCTGATGTTCTGGCACAGTTTTGCTATTAGTTATTTGAAAAACCTTTGTTTAAATTTTAAACCTAAAAATCATGAAAAAAATATTTACACTTTCGGCAAGTTTCCTCCTTTCAATTATTTTACTAAGCAGTTGCGTAAAAGAGCAGGTAGTTGTTGCTAACGATGAAAATTACTGGCTAAACAAAGAAGAAGGGGAAGTAGTTTACAGCGATCCTAGTTGCAGTTATTATGTTGTTGAAACTTATAACGGCTACAACATTGTGCGTGCCTATGCAGGCTACAAACCCTACGAAGGCGACCTCATTTATGGTAATTTCAGCAGTATGGGTACAAGAGATATGTATAACTATTCTGGAAGATTTGTGTTTACCGGCACAATAACCGACTATTGGTTAAGTTACAATGAAGCTTTGGATGCACTTGACTACTATTGCCCATATTATGGCAAAGCTGGCGAAAAAAGAGTTTTCAAAGAATCTACTATAATCAAGAAAAAATAAACACTCATAACTTCTAAAAGGCCACTACTAATATTAGTAGTGGCCTTTTAGAAGTTATGAGTGTTTATTTTTTCTTGATTA
>JBKJPN010000034.1:0-19271 GCA_046595125.1 Ferruginibacter sp. | reverse complement strand
GCATGAATTGGACGGCCACCAACTTTACTAACTTGTGGTAAACCATCAATCGCATCTCCGGTTACATTAAATAAACGCCCCTTGATTGCATCACCTACAGGCATAGCAATAGGAATACCAGTATCAATTACAACCATACCACGCACTAGGCCTTCTGTTCCGTCCATCGCAATGGTACGCACACTGTCTTCGCCAAGGTGTTGTTGTACTTCAAGCACAAGCGTATCGCCGTTTTCACGTTTCAACTCTAATGCATTTAAAATTTCTGGGAGTTTGCTGTCGCTGTCGAACTGAACGTCTACAACGGCGCCAATAATTGATTTTACTTTGCCCGTATTAGCCATATAAATGAGGTTTAATTTTCGAGCCGCAAAGGTAAGGCTTGGGGGTTGGAATTAAAAATTAGTCAGGAAGTTTTTTATACCCATGCCCTAATAAAGCTGAAACAGCCGACGGATAAGGTTTTCGACTGCCAATGAGAAGCATTAATTGCCCAAAATCATCAATATGATTGTGGGTTATCCACTTTTTGAGCCTTGACCAGCATTGGTTCCGACTTTTCGCTGCAATCTTTGCTACTGCGTCGCAAAGCCTGCCTGCCGGCCGGCAGGTCCAGCAGCCCGTGGACGGTTGAATCACTGTTTGGGCTATTCAAAAGCAACCAGTCTACATAATCATCTTATAAACCAACGCCGCCAGCAAACCACCAACAATCGGCCCAACAACCGGTATCCAGCTATAACCCCAGCCACTGCTGCCTTTATCTTTTATGGGTAAAATAAAATGCATAATTCTTGGCCCAAGGTCTCTTGCCGGGTTAATGGCGTAGCCAGTTGGTCCGCCAAGACTTAAACCAATGCCCAATACCAATAAAGCAACTGGTAAGGCATCCAGCGAACCCAATTTTACATCGGCACCGGTAATAAACAGCACACCAAATACCAAGGCAAATGTTCCAATAATCTCAGTGGTTAAATTAAAGGGCACATTTGGTATGGCCGGACTGTTACAAAACACAGCCAGCTTGGCATCGGCATCAGCCGTTTCATCAAAATGTTTTTTATAGGCCACCCACATCAAAAAAGCACCCAGCATGGCTCCAATAAACTGCCCAGCAATATAGATCGGTGCCAATGCCCAGTCAAATTTATCAGATGCAGCTAGGCCGATTGTTACTGCCGGGTTTAAATGTGCGCCACTTGATGCTGCCGCTACATACACCCCAACAAAAACTGCAATGGCCCAGCCAAATGTAATAACAATCCAGCCGCTGTTATTACCCTTGGTTTTATTTAATACCACGTTGGCTACCACGCCATCGCCCAGTAAAATTAAAAAAGCGGTGCCGATGATTTCTGCAAGGAAAGGAGACATGTAGTAAGGGTTTAAAGTTGAAAGTTTAAGACGCTTAAAGGTTGTTCAAGATAATAAATAAATGCAGTACTTCATTATTCGCAGTTGCTAATGGTTGTGTTTATTGCATTTTGCCAACCCTTCGATAATGCTTTTCTTTTCTTTTCATCCATAACCGCTTCAAAGGTTTTATCAATCTGCCACTGTTGCTGAATATCAGCAACGCTTTTCCAGTAACCAACCGCAAGCCCGGCCAAATAAGCAGCACCCAGCGCTGTTGTTTCGGTGACCTTTGGGCGCAACACTTTTGTATTTAAAATGTCTGCCTGAAACTGCATCAGCAAATCATTGGCTGTTGCACCGCCATCAACCCGTAATTCCTTTATTGAAATTCCTGAATCGGCTTGCATCGCTTTTAAAACATCCATCGTTTGGTAAGCAATGCTCTCCAATGCGGCACGTGCAATATGACTGGCATTGCTGCCTCTTGTTAAACCAGTGATTGTTCCCCTTGCATCCTGTTTCCAATGCGGTGCACCTAAACCAGTAAATGCAGGAACTACATACACGCCATCATTGTCTTTTACTTTGAGTGCAAGCTCTTCCACATCTGCTGAATTTTTTATGATCCCCAATCCATCTCTTAACCACTGCACCACGGCACCCGCAATAAACACACTTCCTTCCAATGCATAATGGGTAATACCGTTCACTTTCCAGGCCACTGTGGTTAATAAATTATTTTTTGAAATGACTGGTTTCTCTCCGGTATTCATCAACATAAAACAACCCGTACCATAAGTATTTTTCACCATGCCTGGTTGTGTACACATTTGTCCGAAAAGTGCCGATTGCTGGTCGCCTGCAATACCGGCAATGGGAATATTGTGCGATGTGAGAATATTTTGTGTAGTGCCATACACTTCACTGCTGCTGCGTATCTGCGGCAGCATGTTGCCGGGGATATCAAATATTTTTTCCAGCTCTCCATCCCATTGCAGCGTATGAATATTACAAAGCATGGTACGTGATGCGTTAGACACATCAGTAACATGAATCTGTCCTTTGGTTAAATTCCATATCAGCCAGGTATCTATGGTACCAAAACATAATTCGCCTTTTTCTGCTTTCGTTCTGGCCCCTTCTACATTATCTAAAATCCATTTTACTTTACTGGCAGAGAAATAAGCATCCACAATTAATCCTGTTTTTTCCTGTATTAATTTATCCAATTCCTTAGCCCGAAGCTCATCGCAAAAGGAAGCCGTCCTTCTGTCCTGCCAAACAATGGCGTTGTAAATGGGCTTGCCAGTTGCTCTGTCCCACACTACAGTTGTTTCTCTTTGATTGGTTATACCGATGGCCGCAATATTTTCGGGTTGCAATCCAGCCTTGCTGATGGCTTCTGCAGCCACACCCAATTGTGTGCTCCATATTTCATTGGCATCATGCTCTACCCAGCCCGGCTGCGGAAAAATTTGAGCAAACTCTTTTTGTGCGGTTGTTATAATGGCACCTTTTTCATCAAAAATAATCGCACGGCTGCTGGTGGTTCCTTGGTCGAGGGATAAAATATATTGCTGCATTCTTGAAATTTAAGTTTCAAGTTAACTGAAAAATGTAAATCATGAGTTTGTATAAATAACTATGCAGTTTCCGCAATTTGATTAATATATCTATATTTGCAACATTGTAGCAAATATTTAACATTGATTAAAAACCAAATCATAAAAAAAATTGCAGCTTTTGCCATGCTGATTGTTTTTGCAGTCAGCATTACGCCTAGTATTATTTTTCATGATTTATTTGCTAACCATACCGATTCAGTAAAGAAAACCAGTAATCCAAACCCATTACAGTTTGGCAAAAAACTATTCAATTGCCATTGCGATAATATTGTAGCTGAATCGCCGTTTACCCAAACTGCTGCAATAATCATTCTGCCTGGCAAACAGCATTTTACAATCGCAAAAACTGATAATCCTGCGCAATTTTCGTCAACCCAACCAATTTACAAATCCTTACGCGGCCCGCCCGTTGTTTAGTAATAATCATTAAAAAGATTCTGGTTACAAATAGTATAACCGGATTCTGCAATTGAACATTTATTAAATCAACTTTCATGCGATTCATCATATCTATATTCATCGGTTTACTTACATTTATAAGCATCACCTCTTTTGCCCAGGGTAATTCATTTAATACAACTATTGCTAAATACAATCCGGTAAATGGCAATTTTTCCGGAACTATTACAGATGCAAAGACTGGCGCTGCTATTGAAGCGGTTACGGTTTATATTTCGGATATCAGATCAGGAACAGCAACAGATGCCAAGGGACATTTCTTAATAACAAACATACCACTCGGCAAACACCTTGTGGAGATTTCGCATATTGGGTATAGCAGCATTGTTGAAAACGTAGATTTCAACACAGATATTAAAAAGGATTACACACTCACAGAATCAATCATCGAAAATGATGCAGTGGTTGTAACTGGTGTAACCGGTGCCACACAATTAAAGAAAGTTCCGTTTGCGGTAAGTGTGATGCGTAAGGAAGATTTTTTCAGAAATACTTCATCAAACATTATTGAATCGCTCACAAAAATCGGCGGCGTATCAACATTGGCAACAGGACCGGCTATTTCAAAACCTGTGATACGCGGTTTAAGTTATAACCGTGTGCTTACCATTAACGATGGTGTGCGCCAGGAAGGGCAGCAATGGGGCGATGAACACGGTATTGAAATTGACGAAGCCAGTGTAAATAAGATTGAACTGCTGAAAGGCCCGGCCTCCATCATTTATGGAAGCGATGCCATGGCAGGTGTTGTAAATATTATTACCAACGTACCTGTACCATCAAATACCATCAAAACAAATATCTCCTCCAATTATCAAACAAACAATAAACTAAGTACCCTCAATGTAAATATTGGCGGCAATAAAAACGGATTCAACTGGGGCATTTACACATCCAACAAAGCCGCTGCCGATTATAAAAATAAGTACGACGGAAGGGTGTTCAATTCGAAGTTTACCGAAAACAATATCGGCGGTTATGCAGGTTTTAATGGTAGCTGGGGATTTAGTCATTTGCTCATCAGTCAGTTTAATTTAAAAGCTGGTTTAATTAAAGGAGAAAGAGATATTGATGGTTATTTTGTTAAACCAATCGCTGGTGGTGGAACTGCCAGGGTTACTAACGATGATTATAAAAGTACTACACCACTAATCCCATATCAACACATCAGACATTTTAAAATTGCAACTGATAACAATATCAAATTTGGAAAAAATTACCTCACATTCAACATCGGTTATCAGCAAAACAAACGGGAAGAATTTGGCAATGTTGATGATGAGGCGGAACGTTCTTTATTTTTTGATTTGAAGACGATAACCTACACTGCTCAGTTTCACCTGGCCGAAATTAAAGGATGGAAAAATTCAATTGGTGTAAACGGTATGCAACAAAGCAACAACAACAAGGGTGTGGAACAACTGATTCCTGATTATAATCTTTTTGATTTTGGTATCTACGCTTTCACCCAAAAAACAATTGATAAAATTACCCTAAGTGGTGGTTTACGTTTTGATAACCGGAACATAAATACAAATCCCTTACTTGATGGCGCCACTATAAAAGGCAGTGCTTTTAAAAAGTCTTTTTCAAATATTTCGGGAAGTGTTGGCCTTGCGGCACAAGTAACAAATACCATCAATTTAAAGTTCAATGTGGCACGTGGTTTTCGGGCGCCAAGTATTCCGGAACTTACATCAAACGGTGCACATGAAGGAACAATACGTTACGAATATGGAAATACCAATTTGAAAAGTGAAACTAGTTTGCAGTTTGACGGCGGTATAGAATACAGTGCTGAACATATTTCCATTGGTTTGTCTGCCTTTTATAACAGCTTTGATAATTTTATTTTTTATAGAAAACTAGCGGCCGCAGCTGGAGGCGATTCACTAGTAAATTATAACGGGCAGGATTTAACAGCATTTAAATTTGACCAGATAAAAGCAGCACTAACTGGCTTGGAAGCCACCATTGATATTCACCCGCATCCCCTGGACTGGCTGCATATACTTAATACATATTCGATAGTAAGTGGACAATTGAAAAACCCAATTGAAGGAAATAAATATCTTCCATTTATACCTGCCAGTAAATTAGTTACTGAGTTTAAGGGAAGCTTTAATAAACTTTCCAAAAATATCAGCAATTTTTACATGAAGTTTGAAGTGGATAACACATTCACCAAACAAAATGTGTTTACGGTTTATAATACCGAAACAAAAACAACAGGTTATAGCTTACTTAATGCCGGATTAGGATTTGACATTGTAAACAAGAATAAAAAAACAATTGTAAATCTTGCATTTAGTGCTTTAAATATTGGCGATGTGGCTTATCAGAATCATTTAAGTCGGTTAAAATATGCCGATGAAAATTTAGCAACCGGAAGGACCGGGGTTTTTAATATGGGTAGAAATTTTAGCATTAAACTAAACATACCGTTGAGTGTCAATTTGGCGAAGTGATTTTTTTGCCGGAAACCTTTCTGCCGGTTGGCAGGGACGGGAAGGCGTTTTAGTTTCTTAAAACTATGAATAAGGAAGTCAAGTTTTAAAACTTTACTTCCTTAACATTTACCCTTGATTTGCGAAAACAGCTTTTGTTTAACGACTTTCCGCCTTACCGGCATCTTTCCTTCTCCGCCACCAAATTAAAAATCCGGTTATACTCAACAAAGCCCCACTCAATCCAAAAACAAAATAAATAATTTTAATTCCGTATCCGCCAAATTTACCCATATGCAGTTGAGAGTTTATGATGTCGTATCTATCAGCAGCATCTATCTCATTAATGAATCTTGTTTTGGCAATGGCCCCAGCACTATCTAACAAAATAACATCGGCAAATTTCTTGGAATGAATATAGTCGTTGCTACTGCGACTGCCATACACAGCAGTCTTGCCTTTACTACTCTGTGCAAAATAAATTACATGGGCTGTAAAATCGGGATATTTATTTTTGATGGCTACATAAGCCGAGTCAAATTTGAAAGACAACGGAGGAGAAGTTTTTAAAACAGGTTTATAATTATCTGCAGCATAAAATTCCTTTTTAAAAACATAGCGTTGCATCCAAAATCCTGAAACAGCAATCATCAAATTAAAAAACAAAGCATACACACCTATTATTTGATGCAGGTTTGCCTTTTTATATACAGCCTTCCTTAAAAATAAAACTGCAACTATATTTTTCCTGAAAAGGATAAGTCCCGTGATGATACTTAACAGGAATACTAAAGCAAAAAAACCAAGCAGCCACTCGCCTGTTTTGCCAGCATGAAACGAGTTATGAAATTTAGATAACCAGCCCATAAAATTGTTTCGGATATCGGCACTCCCCCCCCGGTTGCCCATTACTTCAGAGGTGGCGGGATGCAGAAAAATCTCTTGCGACTTGGTCCCCCTCTCAAAAGCAGTATCATAAATAAAAAAAGAAAAGGGTTGAAACGGGCTTACAGATATTTCGCAATTACTTATCTGTGCTTTTGGAAATACTTTTTGCACGGTTGCATAACAACTATCTACTGAGGTAATCAAGTACGATGGATTTGTTATAGTTGGCTTCTGAAAACCGTCTGCTTCATTATGAAAAACTAATGCTGCCCCCGATAATGAAATTAATAATATAAATACGCCTAAAATCAAGCCCAATAAGCTGTGCAGGCTATACATCCGGTTTTTTGTCATAATTATACGTTACAAAATGTATTTACTATCTTGCCGCCTCAAGTTAACTGTTTTTGATTTTTATGAAACAATTTAGACTGCTTTTACTGAGCCTTTTGTTGTCGCCTGCATTTTTACTGGCCCAGGATTTTGATTCCAAGCTTGTCATGTCTATTAATAAAAATCAAACGTCGTTTAAATCAGACTATTTTACATTTCAGGCCAATAGTGTTACTTATTTTAATATAGCTGCACCCGCTGCTCTTTTAACTGCCGGAATTGTAAAGCATAATAAAC
The DNA here is from genome assembly GCA_046595125.1 of Ferruginibacter sp. Taxonomy (GTDB): domain Bacteria; phylum Bacteroidota; class Bacteroidia; order Chitinophagales; family Chitinophagaceae; genus Ferruginibacter. The sequence continues at coordinate 11,866 of JBKJPN010000034.1, read as the reverse complement.
AACTTCAACGAGATGCTGCTTATATGACTGGCGGTTTCTTATTGTCAACCGTGTTAACCCATACAGGCAAGCGTTTGATTAAAAGAACCCGTCCTTATGAAAAATATCCTGAGATTACAAAATACAGTTCAGGTGGTGGATATTCTTTTCCTTCGGGACATACATCGGCAGCGTTTAATACGGCCACATCTTTGTGTTTACTTTTTCCTAAATGGTATGTAATTGCGCCGGCATGTATTTGGGCAAGCAGTGTAGGCTATGCTCGTGTTTATCAAGGCGTTCATTACCCAACAGATGTTTTAGCAGGCGCTTTAGTTGGTGCAGGCAGCGCCTATGCCAGTTATAAGCTGCAACGCTGGGTTGAAAAAAAACACGGCCGTTAATTTAAGTCATCAGTATGAAAAACTATTTTTTACTTCTTTTTGTTTTGACTCCGGTATTAGCATTCGCACAAACAGAAGACTCCGTTTTAAACGACATCCCCACTGATGTACATATAGTATATGATACGAATGCAGTGTATAATATAAATTCAAGCCCAGTAACTTCATTTAAAAAGCCAAAACATTTTGGGTTTATTACTAACATGCCAAAAGATTTGTATGGCTTCACGAAAAATTCATTCAGTAAAAAAAATTACAAAGATCTTGCAATCGTAGTAGGATCAACTGCAATTTTGCTTTTTGCCGATCAGGCAATTACCAATACGGTTCAAAGTAATTTTAGAGAAGCAGGTATTCATGCCACCGAGAATTATTCGCCAATAGTTCAGGTGAATATAGGTGGCAAGGCAACTAATTTAGGCAAACTACCCCATAATGTAAATACTGCTTTTTATAATCTGGGGCAAGGTTCGGCAAGTTTGCTTTTGGCTGGAGGATTTTATATAATGGGTAAAATAAAAAATGATAACCGGGCTTCACAAACTGCTAGTCAATTGGCAGAGGCCTTTATTAGTTTAGGCTTTTCAACTCAGCTAATTAAATATTCAACCGGAAGAGAAAACCCGTCTGATGCTACAGTCATCCGCGGGAGATGGCAACCATTTCCGTCCTGGAGTAATTTTCAAAATAAAAAAACAAAGTACGATGCTTTTCCATCTGGACATTTGGCAACATTTGTAAGTACGGTAACCATTATCGGAGAAAATTATCCGCACATTAAATGGATAAAACCAGTAGGTTACAGCATTGCCGGGCTAATTGGATTATCCATGATTAATAATGGCGTACACTGGGCGTCGGATTTTCCTTTGGGCTTTGCCTTGGGCTATGGCTTTGGAAAATATATTTCCCGAAAATCCCATTTTACATTAGTACACTAAATGGGTATGTTTTACAATTTTTGAGTGTAATTTAAATGTATGATTGAAATTAACATCAATACACCCGCATTATTGTTTCCGGCAATCACATTGCTGATGCTTGCTTATACAAACCGTTTCCTATCGTTGGCAACGTTGGTTCGCAAGCTGCATGATGAATATCACCGGGGCGAAAAGGAAAAAAATATTTTAAGTCAAATAAAAAATATTCGTTCACGAATAAACCTAATAAGGTATATGCAGGCATTGGGTGTATTGAGTTTTTTATGTTGTGTACTGTGCATGTATGCACTCTACCGCAACTGGATTGTTATAGCTCATTGGATATTTGCCGGCAGCCTGATATTTTTACTATTGTCTATCATATTATCGCTGTTGGAAATAAATAAGAGCACCAAAGCAATTGAACTGGTACTAAGCGATATTGAAGAACTAGATAAGGAAAATATTTTTACCGATATTTTCAGGAAAGGAGACGATTAGTGTAATTCAATTGGCTCTGTTTCCTCGTAATTCTTATCATATTTTACAAAAAAACGAATATACAAAACACGACTCAACCGCATCAACCAAGGCTGTATTAATACCAGTAACAGGATATTGGTACCCAGCCACCAGAAAATACGGTTATCATCTGTAGAAACACCAATTAGCACCAACCAGGCAACAAAACTGGCTACTGAGAATGCTACTGCCAGTGCATAACTCACATACCCGGTACCAAACCAAAAACCATCTTCCAGATCAAATTTCTGATTACAAACCGGACAGTTGTCTGGCATATCAAAAATGTGTGAAAGCCTAAGACTTTTATATGGGTTTGAGTTCTTAAACATGTGGCCACGCCTGCAACGCGGACACTTCATTGTTAATACACTCCAATAATAATTAGGGATTGGCTTTTTGCTCATGGCTGCAAAGTTAACAAAGCCATTTTTGTTATTTGTAACAAAAGATACTTGCTACTTATATTTAAGTTTAAAAAATAGCAAAATCAATGTCATCAGCAACACCATGCTATTTGTATAAATAATGGCGCCATCCATGATGGCCAATCCATAAACCAGCCATAACGAAACGCCAGTCGTTAACAATAATAGCATCATTAGGGAAAGGTCTTTTGCTGATTTTGTTTTCCACACCTGTAACACCTGCGGCAAAAAAGTAATGGAGGTGATGGTACCTGCTACCATACCTAAAATTTGTATCCCAGTCATGTGTTTAGTTTAAAGCGGTTGGTGATAAAGTTTGTCTTTTGCGTTCGCCAATTTGCTGACGCCACATGGCAAAGTACAATCCTTTTTCCTGCAATAATAGTTCATGTGAGCCAGTTTCCACCACATCACCTTTTTCTAGCACATAAATTCTGTCGGCGTGCATTATGGTACTTAAGCGGTGTGCAATTAGTATGGTGATTTGTCCTTTTGTTGATGAAACATCACGTATCGTGTTAGTAATCTCTTCTTCAGTGATTGAATCGAGTGCAGAAGTAGCTTCGTCGAAAATTAATAAGTGAGGGTTACGCAATAATGCCCGGGCGATAGAGATTCGCTGCTTTTCGCCGCCCGATAATTTTAATCCGCCCTCACCTATCATGGTATCCAATCCTTTTTCGGCACGGGCCAGTAAACCGGTGCAGCTTGCTTTAACAAGCACTGCATTCAGCTCTTCTTCAGTAGCCGCAGGATTCACAAACATCAGGTTCTCTCTTATCGTTCCACTAAACAGGTTTGTATCTTGCGTTACAAAACCAATCTGTTTACGCAGGTCATCGAAACGTATTTCTGTTTCATCAAGGTTGTTGTACAAAATCTTTCCTTCCAGCGGACGATACAGTCCTACCAATAGTTTCATCAACGTAGATTTACCCGAACCCGAAGGACCAACAAAGGCAATGGTTTCACCAATTTTTACATCGAAACTAATATTATTAATGGCTTTGTGCGATGCAGATCTGTGTTTGAATGAAACAGATTTGAAAGATAAAGTTTCAATATTATTCAAAGCCTTCGGACTGGCTGGTTCCTCCTCAGGCTTTTTCTTCATCAAGTTATCAAAGTTATTCAATGATGCTTCCGCTTCTCGATACGACAACATAATATTTCCTATTTCCTGCAATGGGCCAAAAATAAAGAAAGAGAAAACCTGCATAGTTATCAACTCGCCTGCATTCATAGATCCGTAAAAGATTAACCACATCAAAATAAACAGGATTACCTGGCGTAGTGTATTAACAAACGTTCCTTGTACGAAATTGATGCTGCGTATGCTTTTAACTTTTGTTAGTTCCAGTCCCAGTATTTTGTAGGTGTTCTTATTCAAGCGATCTACTTCCTGCTCGGTTAGTCCCAAACTCTTTACCAATTCAATATTACGCAGCGATTCGGTAGTTGAACCAGCCAACGCTGTTGTTTGCCCAACAATATTTTTTTGAATGATCTTTATTTTTTTACTGAGCAGATTTGTTATCAACGTAAGCAGCACAATGCCTAAAAGGTAAGCTACCGGCACCATCCAACTAATAAACAAACTGGCGTACACAAAAACAAAAACCACACCTACCATCACACCAAAAAGTATATTGATAAAACTGGTCATAAACCTTTCTACATCCTGCCGCACTTTGGTTAATATTGAAAGGGTTTCGCCACTGCGCTGATCCTCAAACTCCTGGTAAGGCAGTTTCATAGCGTGTTGTAAACCATCTGTAAAAACCTTGGCACCGAATTTCTGGATGATCACATTCAAAAAATAATCCTGAAAAGCTTTGGCAATGCGGCTGACCATAGCTACCGAAATAGAACAGACCAAAATAAACCAAAGACCGGGGGTTTTCCAGGTGAATGAATAAAAAAATCTGTCCCAATCAAAATTTTTAGAAGCCGGTGTTGTAACGCCCTGGTGACCACTAGCCAGATTAACCAGTTTACCCAACAGTATGGGATCAACCAACGAAAAACCAATATTGATAGCAGCCAAAGTTAAGGTGAGTGCTACCAGCCATTTGTAAGGCTTAAGATAGCGTAGTAATACTTTCATTCAGATAGTTTGATGCTGTTTAATACTTTGAAAGAATTCAATGTATCAAATATCGTACAAGTTGAGGAAAAGTGACAAGATAGCATGGGGTCACTTTATGCACCCCATCCTTCCCTGTCTAGGCTGCGGTATTGAATAGCTTCTGCCAAATGCTCAGGTTTAATGTCTTCACTACCTTCCAGGTCGGCAATTGTGCGGCTAACTTTTAAAATACGGTCGTAGGCACGGGCAGATAAATTTAGTTTCTCCATAGCAGCTTTTAAAAGACTGCTTCCGGCGCTGCTGATTACGCAAACTTCTTTAAGCTGTTTACTACTCATTTGCGCATTGGCATAAACACCTTCACTATTCTTATATCGCTCTTCCTGAATTTCTCTGGCTTTTATTACACGTTCTCTGATGCTGCTGCTTTTTTCATACTGTTCTGCTGATGACAGTTCATTAAAAGGAACAGGTGTTACTTCAACATGCAAATCAATACGATCTAATAACGGACCGGAAATTTTGTTTAGATATTTTTGAACAGCACCGGGCGGACAGGTACATTCTTTTTCGGGATGATTAAAAAATCCACAAGGACATGGATTCATGGAAGCAATCAACATAAATGATGCTGGAAAATCCAAAGCAATTTTTGCTCTTGAAATAGTTACTTTTCTTTCTTCCATTGGTTGGCGCATTACTTCCAAAACCTGTCTTTTAAATTCGGGCAACTCATCTAAAAACAAAACACCATTATGAGCCAATGAAATTTCGCCGGGCTGCGGATTGCCGCCGCCGCCAACTAATGCCACATCACTTATCGTATGATGCGGACTTCGAAATGGCCGTTTAGAAACCAAGGTTGCATTCTCTGGCAGTTTTCCTGCTACCGAATGAATTTTTGTTGTCTCCAATGCTTCCTGTAAACTTAATGGCGGCAGTATGGTTGGCAAACGCTTTGCTAACATAGTTTTACCAGCACCGGGTGGGCCAATTAAAATTGCATTATGTCCGCCAGCCGCCGCAATCTCTAAAGCTCGTTTTATATTTTCCTGCCCTTTTACGTCGCAAAAATCAAATTCAAAATCACGTTGGGCATTGGCAAATTCTTCTCTGGTGTTAACTATGGTAGGCTGAATAGATTCTTCATTGTTAAAAAATTCAATTACTTCTTTTATATGTTCTACGGAGTAAACATTTAAGCTGTTTACCATGGCAGCCTCTTTTGCATTTTGTTTGGGAACAATCAATCCTTTAAAACCTTCTTTACGTGCCTGTATGGCAATGGGTAATGCGCCCGTGATAGGACGAATTTCCCCATCCAAACTAAGCTCTCCCATAATTACATACTCGGCTAATTTCTCTGGATTTTTAATTTGCTCGGTGGCACCTAACGTACCTATGGCAATAGGAAGATCGAAAGCGGTGCCTGATTTTTTTATGTTTGCCGGCGCAAGATTTACTACAAGTTTTGTCCGGGGCATGTACAACTTATTACTTTTTATGGCGCTCTCTACTCTTTGTAAACTTTCTTTAACAGCGTTATCGGGCAGGCCAACTATATAATAATTCTTACCCTGATTGTTTACACTCACTTCTACCGTGATGGTAATTGCTTCTACTCCATAAACAGCACTGCCGAAAGTTTTAACCAGCATGGGTATGAAATTTACTTAAAGTTAGAAAAACTTTAATAGGAACAGCGTAAAATTTGTTTGGGCAATGAAATTGTTGGTCAGGCGACCAACAATGGCGGAGAAAATGTTGAGATGATTTCAGCAGTTCAAATATTGTTGTCATTCCGAGGTACGAGGAATCTGCTGGGCAGCGGCAAATTATCTCGGCATATCCCTCGTACCTAGAAATGACAGTTAAATTTCATCATTTAAAAATTTCCAGTCAGGATTAACTGAATTAATTAGCGCTTCTTTCTTTTCCCTACGCCAGCCTTTAATCTCTTTCTCACGGGCTATGGCATCTTTTACATCACCAAAATCTTCATAGTACAACAAAAAGCTGGCATTGTATTTACCGGCAAACGAAGTATGTCTGAACGGTTTGGAGTTTTCGTAATGTTCGTCTAACCGCAGGGATAGATCATTTGTAATGCCTGTGTACAATACCGTTTTGTTTTTGTTGGTTACAATGTAAACATGATAATTATCGTCGTCTGCAATTTTCATTGTTAGATTTTTGCCCGGCAGTTCCCTCGTACCTCGGGATGACAACTATACTGGACATTCATACTACATTTCAACATCTAATCAAGGTCAAACTAATACTTGTTACATCTTCTCCAGCATCTCCACCACACCTTCTCTCTTCAAAATCAAATAACCCAGCCGGTCATTACTGATACCGTCTTTTAAATGATAACTAAAATGCAATTGGTCGTCAACAACCGAAGTTTCAAAATATTTAAAATCAATATTGGGGTATTTTTTTAGTTCTTCTCCAATCTCATATAAATGAGTGGAAAGAATGAAAAGAGAATTTTTCATTTTCAATAATCCTTCAATCACCGTGCTGCTGCACTTCATAGCATCCTGTACATTGGTGCCTTTAAAAAGTTCGTCAATTAGAATCAGCCATTTTTTGCCATCACTTATTTTGCTGATGGTGGCTTTAATGCGCTGCACTTCGTTGTAAAAATAACTTTCGCCTTTGGCAATATTATCTACCACATTGATGTTGCTGAGCATACCATCGAACAACGTAAGTTTCATTTGCTGGGCTGGCACGCCCATACCAATATGCGCCAGAAATACTGATGCGCCGACTGACTTTATAAACGTGCTTTTACCTGCCATGTTAGCGCCGGTTAAAAACAAAAAATTTGTTTTTCTATTCAATAAAACCTCATACGTCACAGCTTCCTGCACCAGCAAATGATACAAACCTTTGGCTTCAATCACAGGCTCATCGCTTGTTACAAATTCAGGAAAAACCAACCCATACTTTTGCACCGCAGCAGCCATGCCATACCAAGCATCTATTTGTGCATATAGCACCACCAGACTCAGCATATTGTGTTTGTAGCCATAACGTACAAAATGTGCCAGTTCCAGTTTCTGGGCATTTGATAAATCGTCGCTGCTGTTGTATTTATTTACAACTGCAAACTGATCTTTACTGATGATATGATTTATCTCGGCAAGTACTTTTTGCAAGGGAGCAGGAATTGTATCGTCCGCAAACAAAGTTAACAACTGCTGAAACCCTTTTATAAAATCAAAACAATGTTTGGCAGAATAGGTTACCAACGCAAAGTCGGGACCATGCAGTAATTTATAACTGTACGTTTCCATGGCCGATGGGTGTGCCGGAATAGCGCTGATAGGGGAATCATAAAATTTCTCTACCACCATCACCGTTCCATTGCTAATTTGCCTGGGCCACTGCGCTTGCTTAGTGATTATGAGTTTTAGCGTTTGCTGCACCGCAACAATTTCTTCCTGTGTTTTTAAGGCCGTTGCAAAATTTATTCTGAGTTGTTCGCTACCATGGGTAGTAGTGCTGCAATCGAGTTTGCCAAACACTGACATATCTTCTCCACTGTTGAACATTAACAGATCGGCAAGTGTAGTTTTGTCTATTTCCATACCGCTATCTCCGTTAGTTAGCGGAGGGTTTAATATTTTATCTGGTGAATAATAATCGTTGTCCTTTTGCAGATTCATCAAAGACTCCATTATCGTAAGCCCGGTGCCCACTTACAAAACTGCTTACTATAGATGCAGGAAAGGTAAAATTCACCAAAGGGCTCCATCCGCATTTGTATAAAATGCTTTCTTTAGTAACAGTTGAAGGTAAATTATTGTTCACTACCACCAGATCAGCAAAATAACCTTCCCGTATATAACCTCTGTTTTCAATCTGAAAACAGTCTGCAACTGCATGGCTCATTTTCTCAGCAATCTTCTCTAAACTAATTCTTCCTTCTTTGTGATAATGCAGCATCAGCAACAAAGGATGTTGTACCAGCGGCAATCCTGCATGCGCTTGTTCATAAGCACCCTGTTTTTCTTCCCACGTGTGCGGAGCATGGTCTGTGGCAATTACATCCAAACGGTCATCTAGCAGGGCTTTCCAAAGCGCTTCTTTATTATGCGGCGCCTTAATGGCCGGGTTACATTTTATTTTATACCCCAGCTGTTCATAATCATCGGCAGTAAAATGCAGGTGATGTACACATACTTCGGCTGTAATTCTTTTTTCTTTTAGCGGCATCATGTTGCCAAAAAGCTGTAATTCTTTTTCGGTGCTGATATGCAGGATGTGTAACCGGCTGCTATACTTCTGCGCAAATTTTATCGCTATTAAAGATGATTCAAAACATGCTTCTTCATCTCTTATTAATGGATGATCCGAAGCTGTTAAATCTGGCCGGACTTTTTTAATTCTGTCATAATTGGCTTTCAAAATGCGTTCATCTTCGCAATGCGTGGCAATCAGCATTTCGCTTTCCCTGAATACCTTATCTAACGCACTGTGACTATCAACCAGCATATTTCCCGAACTGGCACCCATAAATATTTTTACTCCGCAAACATCATGTTTGTGTTTGTTCATTTTTAAAACCTCCTCAGCATTATCATTGCTGGTACCCATAAAAAACGAGTAGTTGCCCAGTGAAGTTCTAGACGCAATGTTGTACTTATCTTCCAGCAATGCCGGTGTTAAAGCATTGGGAACCGTATTGGGCATTTCCATAAAACTGGTAACACCACCTGCCACGGCAGCTTTGCTCTCGGTATAAATAGTTGCCTTGTGGGTAAGCCCTGGTTCTCTAAAATGTACTTGGTCATCTATCACCCCCGGAAAAAGATGCAACCCTTCCCCATCAATTTCTGTTACTTTATATTTTGGGTCGATGGCTGTTTCAATTTTTTCAATGCGTTCGCCGTTGGTTAAAACATCTAATGTTTTAATTTTTCCCTCATTTACTACCTGTATGTTCTTAAAAAGGTATTTTTGCATAACTTGAATGGTGTTACTATTAAACTAAATTTATCTGATGCAATTTATTAAAAGCCTGACCAAACTGTTGTTTTTTATTTGTCCTGCCTTTGCAACAGCGCAATCCACTTTTTTAACACCGGGCTCAAAAGATATACATTTTGTTGACCGTATGGAAATTAAGCAGCAAAAAAATACGAATCTTAATTTTTCATCGGTAAGGCCGTTCAACAGAAAATATGTTGTAGAACAAATAGAATTCATTGACAGTGCCAGATTAGGGTATACCGATTCAACTGGAAAAGATAAATATGAAACCTGGAATAGTCAGGCTCTAACCCCTATTGATGAATATAACCTTGGCCGCTTTTTAATGAACAATACCGAATGGGTTACTGGCCCAACCGATGAATTTAACAGTAAACGCCCCATTTTAAAAACATTCTACAAAACAAAACCCAACTTTCTGGAAGTTAAGACCAATAATTTTTTCCTGGCGGTTAACCCTGTTTTTCAGTATAGTGCAGGTGTAGAAACCGGTTACAAAAGCCTGGTTTATTTAAATAGCAAGGGAATAACAGCCCGTGGAACCATTGGCCGTAAACTTGGTTTTGCTACTTATTTAACTGATAACCAGGAAAGAGGTCCGCAGTTTTTTCAGCAAACTGTAAATGAGCTAAGAGCTGTGCCAGGCGTAGGTTTTTACAAACCATTTAAAATAACCGGCACAGATTATTTTGATGCCCGTGGATATATAACTTTTAAAGCCGCTGGTGCCATTGACATTCAGTTTGGATACGATAAAAACTTTATTGGCAACGGCTACCGCAGTTTATTTTTAAGCGACTGGGGCAACAGTAATCTGTTTTTAAAATTGAACACACGCATCTGGAAATTAAATTACCAGAACATTTTTATGGAACTGTTTCCACAGTTTAAAAAAGCAGGCGATACTTTGCTGGACCGTAAATATGCCGCCATGCATCACCTGAGTATGAATGTTACCAAATGGCTTAACATTGGCGTTTTTGAAGGCGTGATATTTGGTCGCAAAAACCGTTTCGATTTTCAATATTTAAACCCCATCATTTTTTACAGGCATATTGAAGGAACGGTGGGCAGTCCCGATAATGCTGTTGCCGGCCTTGATTTTAAAGCAAATATTGGCCACAAGGCACAATTATACGGACAGTTTTTACTGGATGAATTTATTTTATCGGAAATTAAAAACAACCCAACAAGCTGGGTAAATAAATGGGGTCTGCAATTGGGTTTAAAGTATGTGGATGCATTTGGTGTACCAAATCTGGATATACAATTGGAGACAAACCGTGTTCGTCCATTTACTTATACGCACAACGACACTATTTCCAATTACACCCATTACAATCAGCCGCTGGCGCATCCGCTGGGTGCCAACTTCCAGGAATTTTTATGTATAGTCCGTTTTCAACCGGCACCAAAATGGTACGTTTATCTACAAGCAATTTATTATTACAAAGGACTTGATAGTGCAGGTATAAACTTTGGTGGAAATATCTTCAGAGACTATTCAACCAGAAGCATGAATAATGGTTTTAAAATTGGAAGCGGTGATAAGGCAACAGTATTAAATGCCAATTTGCAGGTTTCTTACGAAATAAAAGAAAATATCTTTTTTGAATTATCGGGCTTGTACCGCACGTTTAAATCTTTAAGAAGTCCTGCATCATCCAGTACCACTTTAATCACAGCAGGTGTGCGAATAAATATGTTCAACAGGCGATACGACTTGTAAGTCGTTAATTTATTCCACCGTTAATGAAAAGGAAATAGTTCGTGAATTAATCTTGTCAATTACACTTGAATATTTAAGATTAACATCCCTGCTGTGCAGGTTTCCAATACCCCAGCCCATTTTTATTTCGGGTGTTAGTACAAACATGGGGAAATAAAAATGGAACCCAAGACCCGCTTCCACACCGTAATCCAGGCGTCTTAATTTCACCTGATTTTCTGCTTTACGGGCACCAGCATTGGATGCGAGGTCAAACTCAACCTTACCTCCAGCAATCATATATACTTTAAAATTGTCGATACGGTCACTGCTGAATTTTATCTGCACTGGAACACTCAATGTTATAGACTGGGTTTTTACTTCCGTTACAGAGTCTTCACCTGCAGGCCTGTCAGGATATTTTACATTGTACAAAAAATTCCGTTCAACAAAAGTTAGATTTACTGGAAATGTGCGCAGATCGAAATGTTCGTTCAAACGAAAATTAACCAGCCAGGCCAGATTGATACCAGTGCTGTTAACACTTTCAACAACAGTAATACTATCAAATGGTGCTTGTTGCAAAAAAACCGGGTGGTGTGTAAAGCTAAAATGAGAACGGTTGAAGCCGAGGTTGATACCAAATCTAACCCGCTTATCATCATGGTCCTCTTGATTATACCGCTCCCTTAATTGTGAAAAGCTTATCAGGGGACAGATAAAAAAAGCAAGTCCTATTATAATTATTTTTCTCCGCAATAAATACTGCATATGCCTAAGCTCAGTGGTTTACAATAAGTGTTTTT
>JBKJPN010000214.1:0-7612 GCA_046595125.1 Ferruginibacter sp. | reverse complement strand
CTAAAAAAACAAATCCGCTGCAATTCCATCAGCAAATAATTTTCCTTCTTTAGTTAAGATAATCTTATTGTTTTCAACTTTTAATTTATTTGTGCTTTCATACCTGTGGCTCGCAGTTTGCAATTCAGTACTAAATTTTTCTCCAAAATTATTACTAACAAAATTTAAATCCAATCCTTCCATTGTTCTCAACCGAGTCATAATATATTCATTGAGCTGTTGCGTTTCGGTAAGTATCTCTTCTTCAAAAGGAATAATACTTTTTTCTAAAGATTGAATGTACAGGCTGTTGTTAGCCACATTCCATCTACGGCGCTTGCCATCAAATGCATGGGCAGCTGGTCCAAAAGCGTAGTAACTTTCGCCGCTCCAATAACTGCTGTTATGCCGGCTTCTTAAACCGGGTTTTGCAAAATTGCTTATTTCATAATGCTCATAACCTGCTGCTTCCATCCAGTCCATCAGCAATAAAAATTGCCGTGATTGTTTTTCTGCATCAACTGTTTCTTTTTTATGCTGTTCAATCATTTTATCCAGCGCCGTTTTGGGTTCCACCGTTAAAGCATAGCAGGAAATATGTGGGATGTTTTTTTCAATTACCAATTCAACATTTTTTTTCCAATCGGCATCACTTAGTATTGGTGAGCCATAAATCAAATCAACAGAAAAATTACTGATACCAGCAGCCCGAATCTTATCTATACAAATCAAAGACTCGGCTGCAGTGTGCGCCCTGTTCATCCAAACCAGTTCAGCTTCCAAAAAACTTTGAATCCCTACACTTAGTCTGTTAACACCAAATGATTTCCATTCCGCCAGCTTTTTATCCGTAATATCATCAGGATTAGCTTCCAGCGTAATTTCAATATCATCAGCAAAAACAAAACGATTGCGTAGCGCATTAAAAATTTGTTGCAGATCGGCTACGCTTAAAATACTCGGTGTGCCTCCACCAAAATAAAGAGTAGCAATTACCTCTAATTCGGTCTTCGTTTCCATCTCCTCCATTTCTTCCCCCATCGGGGGAGATAGAGGGGGCCGGGGCTGGCCTGCATTTATTTCCTTACATATCGCCTCCACCATTTTCTCCTTTTGTCCCATCGAAGTGGAAAAATGAAAATTGCAATAATGGCAAGCCTGTTTGCAAAAAGGAATATGAATGTAAACGCCCGGCAAAGATTTTTAGTTTTAGCTCCCGTAAGTCTCGGGATATTATTTTAGATTTGAGTATTAATGACCCCTGTTAAATTCATACGTTTCAAATTGTTGCTTTCTGGTTTGCTGTGCACGGCCGTTTTTTTTTCTGTGGCTCAAACGCCTAAAAAAGCAATGTACCAGTTAAAAATAAAACTGGTTGACAAAGATAGCTCCTTTAATCTGCAGCCTTTAAAATTGCAAACTGCTTTTGCCAGTAGTTCTTTATGTGGCAATTATATAAACGGACTGGTTAGTTTATTAAGTTCTAAAGGTTACCCCACCGCATCCGTTGATAGTATTTTTGAAAAAGAAAATCTCACCAGTATTCATTTGTTTTTAGGCAAGCAATACCTGTGGATTAATTTAAAACCCGAAGGAATTGAAAAAGCAGCTTTGGAAAACAGCCAGTTTCGTGAAAGAGATTTTAGCGGAAAACTGTTAAATATTCCGCAGCTTTTGGCATTACAGGAAAGGGTTTTAAACTACTATGAAAATAACGGCTACCCTTTTGCACAAATTTATTTAGACAGCATAAGACTGGAAGAGGAGAAAATGAATGCCTTGCTGAAAGCCAACAGAGGACCTATTTACCGCATTGACAGTATCCGTGTTTTTGGCAAGGCAAAAATTTCCAAAAAATTTCTGCAGCATTATTTGGGGATAGCTAATGGTAGTCTGTTCAATAAGGAAAAGCTTGACCAGGTAACCAAGCGTATGCTGGAGCTTCAATATTTGCAAGAAGTGCAGCCCAATGATATAACTATGCTGGGCACAGGTTCCATGCTAAACCTGTATCTGGCACCTAAAAGAGCCAGCCAGGTTAATTTTTTAATAGGCTTTTTACCCAGTAGCGACCAGACAGGTAAACTGCAACTTACTGCTGATGTAAATCTCGATTTAAAAAATGCACTCAATAATGGCGAGACCATCTTACTAAAGTGGCAGCAGTTGCAGCCCAAATCGCCACGGCTGAATCTTGGTTTTCAGCAGCCGTACATTTTCAATTCAAATTTTGGATTTGATTTCTTATTCGACCTGTTTAAAAAAGACTCAACTTTTTTACAGGTTAATGCACTCGGCGGACTTCAATATTTGTTATCAGCACATCAATCGGGTAAATTGTTTGTGCAGTGGCAAAACAGTTTTTTGCTAGGTACCGGGGTAGATACAAATCTGGTTAAAGCAACAAAAAAATTACCAATCAATATTGATGTAACATCTGTAAATGTGGGGCTCGAGTATGAGTGGAATAAAACAGACTACCGACTAAATCCTCGGAAAGGAAACGAAATGAAAATAAATGCTGCCGTGGGTATTAAGAATATTAAAAAAAATAACGAAATTCTCAATTTAAAGGATACCAATTTTGATTATGCCAGTTTGTACGATTCGGTAAAAGCACGTTCGTATCAGTTCCGGGTTAAGTTAGGAGCAGCCCATTATTTTCCGGTGGGTAAGCAAGCAACAGTAAAAACTGCCATTAACGGTGGATTGTTCGTCAGTCCAAGCACTTTCCGTAACGAACTTTTTCAAATAGGAGGCTACAAAATCTTAAGGGGTTTTAACGAAGAAAGTATTTATGCAACGCAGTATGCGGTTTTAACAGCCGAGTACCGGTACAGGCTTGCGCTCAATTCTTTTTTGTTTGGCTTTGTTGATGGGGGCTGGGTAAAAAATAAGTATCAAGATGTAGACCTGAACAATAATTTTATTGGAGCTGGCCTTGGCCTAGCATTCGAAACCCGGTTTGGGTTGTTAAACATCAGTTACGCAGCCGGCAATCGAAATGATGTTAAGTTTAATATCAGAGAGGCCTCCAAAATACATTTCGGCTACGTCAATTACTTTTAATTATCTCGGTTACTGTTTCTATTTTTGCAGCAAATAATTATTAAGTGAAGTCTGTTGTAAGTTTTTTGTTTTGTTTATTTTTTTTTACAGTCTCACTCTATGCACAGTTGGTCGATTCTGCAGCCAATACAACCGATTCACTATTCAACATACCAGTTACCGACACTATAAAACCTGCAAAATCTGTTAGACAGGTGCTTGAACTAAAAAACAAGATGTTAAACACTGATGTGGAGTCGGTTTCCTTTGCCGTACGTTATAAAAATGGGCGCAATAACGATTATATGTTTTATTTGATGGCAGCTATGGTTTTGCTGCTGGCCTTCTTCCGGTTTTTCTACAGCCGGTATTTTTCAAATCTGTTCAGGGTATTTTTTAATACTTCGTTGCGGCAAAGCCAGTTAACCGATCAGCTATTGCAAGCCAAACTGCCTTCCTTGCTGTTTAATATCTTTTTTATAATAAGTGGTGGCATTTATGTTTACCTGCTGTTACTTCATTATAATTTGTTAGGACCCAGCAATGCCTGGGTATTAATTATTTCATCGGTAATCTTACTGGGGGCTATTTACCTGATAAAATATTGTGCTTTAAAATTTACTGGCTGGATAACCGGACTAAATGAGGCAACAAATACCTATATATTTATTGTCTTTCTCATCAATAAGATTATCGGCATTTTTTTGGTGCCCTTTATTATTGTTTTATCTTTTTCCGATTTGGCAATTGCCCATATTGCCCTGCTGGCTTCGCTGATGAGTATTGTTATTTTTCTGATACTGCGCTTTTTCAGGTCATATGGACTGCTTCAAAACCAGTTAAAAATAAGCCGCTTCCATTTTTTATTGTACATAACGGGCATAGAATTGTTACCACTTTTGTTGCTATATAAAGGCTTGATGCTTTATTTGAGCAAAAACATGTAAATTTGCGTAACCTTTGCTTCAACTTTATTATGGTTAAAAACGGTTTAACACAGGCAAATACCTCTGGTAAAGCAGTTAAAAAAATCCTCATTACCCAGCCTAAGCCTGATGGTGACAAGTCGCCATATTTTGAACTCGCCAAGAAACACAACTTGAATCTTGATTTTCACCCTTTTATTGTAGTTGACGGTATTGTTGCAAAAGAGTTCCGTAAACAAAGAATCGATATTGCCAGCTTTTCTGCAGTAATCTTTACTAGCCGCAATGCCATTGACCATTTTTTCCGCGTTTGTGATGAAATGAAAGTTAATGTATCACAGGAAACCAAGTATTTCTGTATTACGGAGGCTGTTGCCTTATATCTTCAAAAATTCATTTTATACCGTAAGCGCAAAGTTTTTTATGGTGCCGATGGTACAAATAAAAGCCTGTTCGACGTTATTAATAAGCATAAAGCCAACGAGAAATTCCTGTACCCTTGTTCCGAATCTTTCGATAGTGATATCACTAACTGGTTAAAGACAAATAATTGTGAACATGCTACTCCAGTGATGTACCGCATCATTAGCAACGATATTGCCGAGGTAATGGCCCGTAATTACGATGTAATTTGCTTTTTTACCCCAGGCGGTGTTAAAAGCCTGATGGAAAATTTCCCCAAATTCAAGCAGAACGGTACCACAATGGGTGCTTTTGGTGCCAATACCCTAAAAGCTGCCGAAGAAGCAGGTCTTGTACTGGATATTAAAGCTCCCCTACCACAAGCACAAAGCATGGTAAGTGCGCTGGAAATTTACCTGTCATCTCTTAAAAAGAAATAAGAATTAGGCCTTTATTGCGAATTATGTTCTGCCAATTTGTGATTTTTTCGGATTTGAATTTGCTAAACTGTTAGCAAGTACTTTCTTTGCTCTTTTTTAAGATTTTCTTAACAATTGAAAATTGTACCTGCCTTTGCTAAAAAACAAGCTATTGCTCTTTCAATAAACAAAAGGGATTATCTTATTTTAACCTTGATATTTGAGGTGTTGTAATTCACCCAAACCCTTTACAGTAAATGATTACAATAACATTTTCTTTTAATATACGTGTTAAGAAAAGAAACGGTTGATAACAGATTGCATTACAAAATTGCTTACAGGATATTTACAAAGGCCACGGTAATTCAATACCGTTCATGTATTTTTATGCCTGCAACTTTAATTAATGCAATTTTTTTTTTGTTGGTAGTAAAAAACAATCGAAATTACGCATCCAATTATCCTTATTAAAGCAAGTTTTTATTTCATACAGTAAAATCGGAACAATTAATTAGGTTAACA
Organism: Ferruginibacter sp.; assembly: GCA_046595125.1. GTDB lineage: Bacteria > Bacteroidota > Bacteroidia > Chitinophagales > Chitinophagaceae > Ferruginibacter. The sequence goes on along the minus strand of JBKJPN010000214.1, from coordinate 2,316 downwards.
TTTTAAAAGCATGGTAATACGGTAGATAAACACAATATTTGAATTTTTCTTTCGTTTACAGTTTTCAGGGATAAATGTGCGTACAAAATAATTTTGGGTTCACCCATAAACATGATTATAATTCAAAATAATCGCTACATTTGCCCAATACCCACAAAGTTAATTATGATGAAGAAAAGGCTGATTTATTTTGTAGCTTTAATAGCTATCACTGCATTAGCTTCCAGCTGTAAAAAATCTGGAAGCAAATCTAAGACTGGTTATGCCACTGATAAGGGACAGCTCATTGGGGTTGCACCCGCATCAAAATGGAGTTTACCCAAACCTCCGGGCATGGTTTATATTCCACCAGGAACCTTTCATATGGGAGCAAGTGATGAGGATATGACCTATGCATTGACTGCACGTAACAAGTCAGTGTCTATCAGTGGGTTTTGGATGGATGCTACTGAAATTACCAATAATGAATACCGGCAGTTTACAAATTGGGTCCGTGATTCGATTGGGGCCAAACTTATGGGTTATGTAAAACAAGGAACCGATGGTAATGAGTATATAGATTGGAAAAAAGCAAATACCATTAAGTGGGGCGATAAAGCGACAATGGAAAAAGTAGATGCTATCATTGTTACTCCAGACAATCGTTTATTTGGAAAGAAGGAGCTGGATGCTACAAAAATTGTATACCAGTCAGAAATATTCGACTATAAGGCAGCAGCACAAAACAGAGATGCTACCATTCCTCGTTCAAAATTTATTGTAAAAAAAGCCATACCGGTTTATCCTGATTCTCTTTGCTGGGTTAGGGATTTTGCCTATTCGTATAACGAACCAATGGCTAAAAAATATTTCAGCCATCCGGCATTTGGAAACTATCCTGTTGTGGGTGTAAACTGGAAACAGGCAACTGCTTTTTGCGAGTGGAGAACACATTATTTAAATGCCTACTTGGAATCGAAAAAGAAAACTGCAGAGTCTGACTTTAGACTACCTACCGAAGCCGAGTGGGAATATGCTGCAAGAGGCGGCCGTTCACAAGCAGATTATCCTTGGGGCGGTTATTATCTGAGAAATAAGAAAGGCTGTTTGCTGGCTAACTTCAAGCCAGGCCGTGGTAATTACCCCGAAGATGGCGGTTTTTACACTGTTCGTGCCGACGCTTATTGGCCTAATGACTTTGGTTTATATAATATGTCGGGTAATGTTGCCGAGTGGACTTCATCTTTATATTACGAAGGAGCTTATAACTTTCAACACGATATGAATCCTGATATCAGGTATAACGCCAAAGAAACTGATAAGCCCCGTGATAAGCGTAAAGTATTACGCGGCGGAAGCTGGAAAGACGTAGGTTATTATCTTCGTACCGGTTCACGTGCGTATGAGTATCAGGATACTGCTAAATCTTATATCGGATTTCGCTGTGTAATTGATTTACCTCCAGCTCCAAAAAAAGGCAAAAAGAAATAGACAAATTTTAAAACTCAAACTTTTACGGGCATCTGAAAACACTCAGGTACTCCTATATTTTGTATTCAAACATTAAATAACCACCAATTAAAACTCTAAATTTTTAAAATCATGGCTCACAACAAAAGAACCTTTTTAACATTAATTGATGTTTTGGTAAGTGCCGGCGCTGCTGTAATTATCTTCGCTGCATGGGCAAAACTTACCCACCAGTCATATGCCGATATGATGTTGACGATTGGAATGTGGACGGAGACAGCTATTTTCCTTGTGTATGCTGGAATTGAGTGGGTTAAGCCTAAGCACCATGAAGAAGATGACCAACCCGGCGATTTGGTAGCAAATCCCTCATTAGATTCGATGGATAAAATGCTGCAATCTGCAGATATTACACCAACAAACCTTAAAAAATTAGGCGACGGTTTCCAAAAATTACAAAGCACCGTAGGTAATATGTCCGAAATTGGTGATGTAGTTAAAAACACCGGCGATTTTAGTAATAAAACCAAAGAAGCTACTGTAGCTTTAGGAAATATGTCAACGGCATTTGCCAGCAGTGCAGCTACTATGAGCAGCTTTAGCAATGCAGCAGATAGCGCAAAAGGTTTTCATGAGCAGGTTCAGGTATTAACTAAAAACCTAGGTTCATTAAATACCATTTACGAGTTAGAGTTAAAAGAAAGCAATAACCACCTGAAGTCTTTGAACACATTCTATGGTAAGTTGGCCGAAGCCAGCCAGACTATGATGGGTACTGTAGAAGATGCAGAAAAAGCAAAACAGCAAATCAGTGCATTGGCAAATAACCTGGGTAAATTAAACTCGGTTTATGGCAACATGCTGAGC
>JBKJPN010000198.1:0-6341 GCA_046595125.1 Ferruginibacter sp. | reverse complement strand
CCGCCGCAACTGTAGTGTGCAGCTGGTGTTACGGGAATCATGCTTTTTGTAATGTCTATGCCGATGCTCAAACACTTTTCGTAAATATTAGGAAAGTGTTCTGTAAATTTTTCTTTGCTGAAATGCCTGCAATCGAGGAAAACATTTTCGGTACCGGCAATTTTCATTTCATTATCAATAGCACGGGCAACAATATCACGGGGTGCCAAATCTTTGCGTTCATCATAACGCTCCATAAAAGCTTCGCCTGCATGGTTACGTAAAATACCACCATCGCCACGTACGGCTTCGGTAATTAAAAAGTTATGTCCCCGTATACCGGTTTCATATAAAGCAGTTGGATGAAACTGAATAAACTCCATGTTTTCAATCCGCCCTTTTGCACGATACACCATGGCTACACCATCGCCGGTAGCAATGGCAGGGTTGGTGGTAGAACGATACACTTGTCCATTACCACCTGCGGCCAGCATGGTTATTTTAGAAAGTATTTTCTCGGTTTTGTTGGTAGTTAGATTTAAGATGTACACGCCATAACATTCCACATCGGGCGTTGCTTTTGTGATAAGATAACCCAGGTGATGTTGCGTAATGATATCAAGAACAAAACAATGACTGAGTAATTTAATATTCGGCTTGCTGCCTACCGCATCAAGCAAAGCCCGTTCCATTTCTTTACCCGTTACATCTTTATGGTGCAGGATTCTTGACTCACTATGTCCGCCCTCTTTGCCCAGTTTGTAATCCCCATCTACTTCTTTATCAAACCTAGCACCCCATTCAATAATTTCATTAATGCGTTCCACGCCTTCTTTAATTACAATCTCTACAATATGTTTATTGCAGAGGCCATCGCCTGCAATCAATGTATCATCAATATGTTTTTGAAAACTATCGTGGTCAAAATCCATAACGCCGGCAATGCCGCCCTGGGCATACTTTGTATTGGTTTCGTCGCTTTGCGTTTTGGTAAGAATGGTTACCGTTTTATCCGGGCATTCCTCTGCCACTTTTAAAGCATAAGTTAAGCCTGCGATGCCGCTACCAATAACGAGAAAATCTGTTTGCATACCCCTATCCCCTAAAGGGGGATTATCGTGTTTTATATTCAAAAAAAATACTCCCTTTTATTATCAATAAAAGAAGCATGAGACAGCTTACTCCAAGTTCCCCCTTTAGGTTCCCTGCTAAGGGAACGAACGAAGTTCAGAGGGGGTCACCCACGCCTCATTCTCCTTCAATAAATTAATCAATTCATCAACTGCAATATCGCTGTTGATATTTCTTTTCACCACTTCTTTTCCTTTGTACAAAGTTATCTTTCCCACTCCGCTGCCCACATATCCAAAATCGGCATCGGCCATTTCACCAGGACCGTTTACAATGCAGCCCATAATGGCAATTTTTACGCCTTTCAAATGATTTGTAACCGCACGGATTTTTGCAGTGGTTTCCTGCAAATCAAACAGTGTGCGGCCACAACTAGGGCAACTGATATACTCTGTCTTTGAAATTCTGGTACGGGTTGCCTGCAAAACTCCGAATGCAATGGAATTTAATAATTTGGTTTGAGGAGCAATTTTATTATTCCCAAAATGATGACCGAAGCAAACACCGTCGCAAAAACCATCCAGCAATAATCCGCCTGCTTCTATTGAATAATGTATCAGACTTTCATCTGTTGTTGTATCCGTACTATCGCAAATGATAATTGTCGGGTTTTGAATTTTGTTATTCATCAACTCCACAAACATCCTTCGAATGCTTTGCATGGCATTTTTATTGGTGCTGCTTAAACAGATTACTGCAGTTTTATCGGCTGTCAGTTTTGCAAAGATTTTTTCAAGTTGTTGATTAGGAAATCCTTCTGAAAAACAATCAATCATTACAAAATTCAGTAAGGTTGATTTTTCAATCTTATCTTCAAGATATTGATTACCATCCAAAATCGGAACATACTTTGATTTATCTGAAGCTGTTATCCATTCATTTTGATATAAAATAACTTTTAACGTTCCCGGTAAATCAAAATCCAGTGCATTATTACAGAAAATATAATCAGCGGCAGCATCACCTATATTCCATTTATCGGTTGCTGCATCATAACTGTATCCAATGTTTTTTAAATCGTTGGGCGTAATTTTTTCAAACTTGCTAAAGTCTGCAACCACAACTGGCGCATGCTTTGCGCCAATGTTACTTACTTCAAAACTTTCTCTCCGGTTATATTCAAAAGGAGAATAAGGAAGTTTTTCAACAGCAGGAACCGCATCGTTGCTTATCACCGATGTGTAACGTTTTATGATATCGTTGCAAACTGGGATTTCCAGTTCGGGGTCTTCGGTCAAACTTACTCTTATTGTATCACCAATACCATCTTCTAAAAGTGTTCCAATTCCAATCGCAGATTTAATCCTTCCATCTTCTCCATCACCAGCCTCGGTAACACCCAAATGCAAAGGATATGCTTCGCCAAACTCATCCATCATGTGATTAACCAGTAAGCGGTATGCTTGCACCATCACCTGCGGATTGCTACTCTTCATGCTCAACACAATCTGGTGATAATCTTCGGCACGGGCAATGCGTAAAAACTCCATGGCACTTTCCACCATACCCATTGCTGTATCGCCATAGCGACTCATAATACGATCGCTCAAACTACCGTGATTAGTACCGATACGCATAGCGGTTCCATGTTCCTTACATATCAATACCAACGGCGTAAAACGATCTCTTATTCTTTCTATCTCTTCTGCATATTCAGCATCGGTGTACTCTATCTGTTCAAATTTTTTCTTGTCAACATAGTTGCCGGGGTTTACCCTCACCTTCTCAACTATCCTGGCTGCAATTTCTGCCGCATTGGGTGTAAAATGAATATCGGCAACAAGCGGTGTGTTATATCCTCTTTTTCTCAACTCATCTTTTATATTGCGTAAGTTTTCAGCTTCATTCTTTGATGGGGCGGTAATACGAACCAACTCGGCACCTGCTTCTATACAACGGATTGATTGCTCAACCGTGGCCATGGTATCCATGGTATCAGTCGTTGTCATCGTTTGTACACGTATAGGATGATTGTTGCCAATTAAAAGATCGCCAATCTTAACTTCCCGGGTTTTTAGGCGCTTATATGATGTGAGTGATTCGCTGTAGAATTGCATGTTGCAAAAATAGTGATTATCGGGCATTGGTCAGACGAGAACGCCAGACCAGTTTATTCGTCATTGGGCAGAAGAGGGCGTCAGACCAGTTTACCAATCTTTCTCCGGCTTTGCAGATGTTGCTGTATTTACCTTTCGCAAGCGTTCCTGCAGATTTTTTTCCTGCTGCAATAATGCTTTTAATTTTTCCTCTGCATCTTGTTTGGTGAGCTTGGATGGCTGTGGCTTTGGCTGCTCATTTTTCTCTTCGTCTTTTTGCTTTTGCTTCTCTTTTTCCTTTTTATCTTCTTTTGGCTTTTTTTGCTCCTGTTTATCCTTGTCGTCTTTTTGCTGGTCTTGCTTTTGCTGCTGCAAAGCTTTCTGCAAGTTTTGCCGGGCATCTTCATCCTGCGGATTCAGCTTCAGGGCATTTTTGTAGGCATCAATACATTCCGGTAGTTTCTTGTTGTTTTGCAGCACCACTCCTTTGTTGTAAAAAGCTTTTGCTTTATCAGCATTTGTTGTGGAGTTTGATAAAGCATTATCATAAGCCTGTACAGCCTCATCTGTTTTTTTATTCTTATACAGGGCGTTCCCTAAATTATATTGCGCTGTTGAATTGGTCGGTGCTTTTGATGTTACTTCTTTATAGTTGCTGATAGCATTATCGTATTCTTTCTTTTCGTAGGCTTCGTTGCCTTTTTTAATAAGTGCTTTTTCATTTTGAGCCGAAGAAGCAATAGGCAATAGGCATAAAGCAATGGACAATAAAGCGAAAGCAGCAGCTGTTTTATTTAAAGAAGTCCCTTTTTGTAATTGCATCTTTTCCCTTTCCGACACAAACAACTCAACAGCCAGTAAAATTAATGCCAGCAATAAAAAATATTGAAAGTAGTTTTTATAATTCACCAGCGAATCTTCTGTAACTGTACGCTGATCCATGCTGCTTAACTGGGCATCCAGTCCGGTTACCAAAGCATCGGTATTGGTAAATAACTGATAGCTGCCATTTCCTTTTTCTGCAATTTTCTTTAATTCTTCTTCGTTCAACTTTGTAACAACTATGTTCCCGTCTTTATCTGTTTTGGGTTGATTGGTTAATTCATCAATAAATCCCGCACCCTGCGGAGAACCTATACCAATTGTGTTAATGGAAATACCTTCCTCCGCCATGTCTTCGGCAATTTTTATGGCTCCTTCATCATGATCTTCACCATCACTTATTAAAACAACCGCTTTGTATTTTTTTTCTTTACTGTTAAAAGAGGCATTGCACATTCTTAAGGCATCTGCAATTACGGTACCCTGTGTTGGCACCACATCTGTACTGGCCGATGCCAGATACATTTTTGCTGCGCCATGATCACCAGTGAGCGGCATCTGCAGATAAGCTCTGCCGGCAAATACAACAATGCCCACCCTATCGTTACTCAATTTATCAATCAATTTACTCAGTGCCTGCTTGGCCCTGTCGAGGCGATTGGGTTGTATATCGTCTGCCAGCATGCTCTTGCTTACATCCAGTGCAATCATAACATCTATACCGCTGCGGTTAACTTTTTCGGTACCAGTTGGCGAACGCAGGTTAGCCAGTGCAAAAACCGTTGCTGTAAAAGCAACCAGTATCAAGACAAATTTTAAAGCAAATTTTTGAGGAGAATAGTTTTTGATAAGTTCTTTCACCAGCCTTTCGTCACCAATCTTCTTAATCGTTTTTTTCTTCCAGCGAAGCACAAAAAAATACAACAGCATCAATACCGGAATGGCTGCTAGTATTATGAGAAAGATGTTGTGTTGAAAAGATACATTCATACCTACGCAAATTAACCAAACTGGCTTTAATCCAATGTTAAAAAAGGGGCTTCCTCAAATCTGTAAATTATTTCTTCCCTTCAAAAAAACCGTATTGTTTTAAAATTGATTTGGTAATGCTGAGGCGAACTTTACCAATGTCGGTGTCTTTTTCGGGTGCCTTAACAAAGGTTACAAAAAAGTAAACATGTTTATTTTCCTCAATCCAACCGGCGACCCAACCAATGGCCTTGCCATCATCATCAAAACCCCAGCCGGTTTTGTAACTTAATTGGTAGGCTGTATTGTTTTCCTGCAACATTACATCACGTACCTGCTGATGTACCGATTTACGAAAAGGCAGTTGGTCAAAATATAATTTCTTCATCAGGCCAAGCTGTTCATCCGGAGATATTTTTAATTTACCATTCAACCAGAAAGAATCTATGGGACCGCTGATATTTTTGTTGCCATAGCCCAAGCTGTCAATCCATTGTTGCATGGTATCTCTACCAATGCGGCGGGCAACTTCCTGATAATAAGGTACGCTGCTTACTTTAAAAGCCTCGGCCATATCCATATCCTTATTCCAGTCTTTGTTCCACCGTTCTACGCCATCCCATTTTATAACCATTTTTTCATCGGTAATAACTCCGGTTTGCAAACCAACCAGCGAATTAAATATTTTAAAAGTAGATGCAGGCGAAAACCGCATGGTATCGTACTTCATGTTGTACACGGTAACTTCTCCATCCTGGTTGTTGAACATGGTAAAGCAACCTTCCACTTTATTTTCGTCGAAATATTTTTTCAGGCTTTCGTCGTTGTTGGCTTTGTTAACGGAGCATGCTGAGAGGAATAAGCAATAGGCAATAAGCAATAGGCAATAATGGAGATTCTTCATTCTAGTTAATTATTTTTTATTGAGGTGTAGAGCGGTTGCATCTAGTGCATCGTAAAATTTTTTACCAAACTTGCGAGTGAGTGCTTCTTTTAAAAAAACATACACAGGTACTTTTAATTTCTTTCCCAGCGAACAAGCAGCTTTGCAACTGTCTTCCCGTGGTTCGTAGTTTACGTAAATATCATCGCTTCTTTTACTTTCTTTTGTAATGATTGGAAAGAGATGGCAGCTTATTGGTTTTTTCCATTGCACTTTTCCATCAATATAAGCTTGCTCGATGCCGCATTTTACTATGCCGGCATCATCCTGTATACCATACACACAAACTTTGCTGTTGATGGTTGGGGTAACCCAGCCATACTCTCTGTCGTACACATATCGGCCCTGGCGCTCTAGTTCTTTTTTACTCTCATCATTTAAATAAGGTAATACTTTTTCGTACACTTCATTTATCTGATCTAATTCATCATTGGCCAAAGGAGCACCGGCATCGCCATCCA
>JBKJPN010000177.1:0-2727 GCA_046595125.1 Ferruginibacter sp. | reverse complement strand
ATTAAATGCAAGGCCGCAAACAGACCTGCCGGTCCTGCACCAATAATGACTACTTTTTTACCGGCATTTTTTACTTCTTTGAAATTGAATGGCTGAATTTCTCTCGGATGAAAAGGTTCGTCAATAAAAGCATTCACCGTAAGGTTGGTCCAAATGGTTTTTGAACGGGCATCAATGGATTGCTTAATGATATGATAGCCATTAACAGCACTCAGTTTATTACTGGTAGCGTTGGCAATATATTTTTTTACAGCCAAATCATCGGCTGCTTCTGAGGGAAGAAGTTTAAGTGAAATTTTTTGTTGCATAGTGTTAGGGTTTTATCCTAAAAACTCGCTTTTAATCAGCGGAATCAAATAATCATTTCAACCTGCCTGCCTGCCGGCAGGCAGGTCTGCGATTAAAACGGCAAATCATCCACCGCATCTGGTGGGGTTGACGAAAAAGTATCCAATGGTTCTAGGTAATCGCTATCGATTTTCGATGTGTTAGTTTGTAAAATCTGCTCTATTCTCCAGGCATCCAAATTGGTTATATAATTAACTTTCCCATCTTTTTCCCACTTGCTGCCTTTAATATTAAAGTACACTTTTATCTCGTCGCCAATATTAACGCGGTCAATGATTGTGGTTTTATCCTGCACACATTGAAATTTTGCATAATTGGTAATAGTACGGCCATTAATGTCTTCGCTTTTTTCAACAGCAAATTCACGGGTTTTAAAGGTTTCGGTGCGTTGTACCGTATCGTATTTGGCAACTAACTTGCCTGTAAGTTCATAACTCATAATATTATTTTAATAGTCAAAAGTAATTCTATTTTTTATCATAATAATTTTTTGGTTGTATTCTTTCTTTATGATAAAAAAAGGTATCTTCCTTTTGATTTTGTTTCTTACGGATTTATGAGAACAGGCTGCTGATATTTTTAATAGGCTTCATTAATATTTATCAAAAGACTAGTAACACAAATGTTGTATAATTCAAATCCTGCAGTTAAATGTAATTCCCATTTAAACAGTATAGCAAAAGTTGACTTTGATTTTAACCTGTTTATTTTTTCAGTTTTGAAAAAATAAAAGAATGAATAACTAGTAGATAAAAAATGAATTTGCCTAAGTGTTTTTAAAAGGCGATTAGCAGTTTATAAAATTATTTGGTGCACAAGTTATTTTATAAACAGCTTGGCTTGCAGCATTACTTTTTTTTTATTTGTTGTGGGAAAAGTTACATACGAACAAAATCATAGATGAGAAAAATGTTGGATGGTGTAGAGAAAGACAACAAAGTGACAAAATTCCAGTTCTCAAAAACTGCGGATTGTCTAAAGTGAAATCGAGTGTTTTGTCTACAAATCAGATAGGCAAAGGGGCTAAGGTGCTGTACAGCACAATTTTGAGGCGGGCGTTAGAAAAGAGAAAACTGAGCTAAATCTGCATACTGTGATTACTTGGAAAAAAACAAATGAATAAAAAATTTTTTTTTCAACATTTTATTCGATATTCGCTGTCCTGCGAAGATTTTTTTTAGGACAAAATGTTCGTAAAAAAACTAAACCAGCAACCAAAGGAGAAAAAATTCTTAACTCGATATATAAATTGCTACAGAACTAATGGATAAGGCTTTTGAAAAAGTATGGATTAACTGTTTAGAGATAATCAAAGACATTGTGGAATGGCAACATTTCAAAACGTGGTTCGAACCCATTAAGCCCGTCGCGTTAAAAGAAAAAATATTAACGATACAGGTACCAAGTCAGTTTTTTTATGAGTACCTTGAAGAGCATTATGTTTCGCTGCTTGCTAAAACACTAAAAAGAGAATTAGGAAAAGAGGCAAGATTAGAATACCGGATAATGGTTGACAGCGGCAACAGTAAAAATAAACCTCAAACCGTTGATGTGCCGGGGCAGGGTTACAAATCTTATTCAAATAACGAAATGGATTTTCCACTGGTCATAAATAATCCTGTAAAGAACCCCTTTGTAATTCCGGGGCTCAAAAAAATGCAGATTGACCCGCAGTTAAATCATGCTTATACTTTTGATGCATTTATAGAAGGCGATTGTAACCGGGTTGCCCGCCGTGCCGGCAAAACTGTTGCCGAAAAACCAGGAACCACTTCTTTTAATCCCTTGGTTATATATGGTGGTGTAGGTTTGGGTAAAACTCACCTAGCGCAGTCCATTGGTAACGATGTTAAAAGACTACACCCTAATAAGGTGGTGTTATATGTAAGCTCAGAGAAATTTATCAATCAGTTTATAGACCATGGCCGAAATGGCGCTATCAACGATTTTATACACTTTTATCAGTTGATAGATGTATTGATTATTGATGATGTACAGTTTTTTAACCGTGCAGAAAAATCGCAGGATGCGTTTTTTTCTATTTTTAATCATTTACACCAAAGCGGTAAGCAATTAATATTAACCAGCGATAAACCACCTAAAGATTTGGAAGGTGTGCAGGAAAGATTGCTGAGTCGTTTCCGCTGGGGTTTAAGTGCAGATTTACAGGTACCTGATTACGACACCAAGATTGAGATACTGGAAAAAAAGATGAAGAACGACGGATTGGAAATGCCACCCGAAGTAGTTAAGTACATCGCATACAATATAAACAGCAATGTTCGTGAACTGGAAGGCGCATTAATATCATTGTTGGCACAATCTTCGCTGAATAAAAGGGAAATTGATCTTGAGTTGGCAAAAAAAGTACTTAGAAAT
>JBKJPN010000160.1:0-2757 GCA_046595125.1 Ferruginibacter sp. | reverse complement strand
TTGACGACCTTGCCACCGAATCTGTTTTAGAAAAAGATGAATTTGAATCTTTGTTCATCAGCTGCTCATCTTTAAAAGATCCATTAAGTTTTAATGGAAGAGAACATACCATTGAAGTAGTAACTTTTATTGACTACGATTTGTTTAAAGCCATGAATGCCGAACGTGGCGGAACTGATGAAAAATACAGTAAGATAAAAGAGAGACTCTCGGAGAAATTACGCAACACACTTAAAAAAATTTTACCCGCAATACATGATAATATTGTGCAGATGGAAGTGGGTACACCTTTTACAAATGAATTTTACACAAATACCACTAAAGGAAATGTATATGGCACCGAAAAGGGTTTCTGGCAAACCGGTCCTTTTTCCTATGCTGCAAAAACCGAAATTGAAAACCTGTATATGTGTGGCGCCAGTATTATGAGCCATGGTGTGGCGGGATCCAGCATTTCGGGCGTAAAAACCGCTGCAGTGGTTTTGGGTTGTACCGAAGAAGATTTGCTAAAAGAAGATGAATCGCAGGCTGTACGCATTTATGATGCTGAAGACAGCAGTCAATGGCCCGAATGGATACACAAAAAAATTGCCGAAAAGAAAAAACGTACCGAAGGTAAAATGGCCAATGCTGTATAGCGTCTCCTAGGCTAATTTCCGTTAATTTTACAGCTTTACTTTTAATCCTAATCAATACTAATAATGACGGGTTCTGTTTTAATGGGGGAAAGCGTTGATGATAAGAAGGTTTGTGTTATAATTCCTACATATAATAACGCAGCTACTTTGGCAGGCGTAATAACAGATGTGAGTGCATACACAAAAGAAATTATCGTTGTTAATGATGGTTCTGCTGATGAAACAGTTGAGCTGCTGAAAAACTTTCCCGCCGTACCGTTTATTAGTTACACAAAAAATGTGGGCAAAGGCTGGGCTTTACGCAAAGCCTTTAAATACGCTGTTGAAAAAGGGTATGATTATGCCATTACTATCGACTCCGATGGTCAGCATTTTGCAAAAGATCTGCCGCGGTTTTACGAAAAACTACAAGAGAATCCCAATGCAATAATAATTGGAGCCCGCAATATGGATCAGGCGTCGGTGCCCGGAGGTAGTAGTTTCGGTAATAAATTTTCAAACTTCTGGTTTAAGGCCGAAACCGGCAAAACTAGTCCTGATACACAGTCTGGTTATCGATTGTATCCATTGCAGGCTTTAAAAAAAATGCGTTTCATCACCCGTAAATACGAATTTGAAATTGAAGTGTTGGTTAGAGCTGCGTGGAAAGGAGTTGATGTAGTGTCGGTTCCAGTAACAGTTTATTATGCACCTAAAGAAGAAAGGGTTTCGCATTTCAGGCCTTATAAAGACTTTTTCCGCATCAGTGTTTTAAATACGGTGTTGGTGCTAATAGCTTTTCTATATATCAAGCCACGTGATTTTATAAGAACACTGTTCAACCGAAAAAAATTTAAAAAAATGATGGATGAACATTTGTTCAATCCACATCATACGCCGCAATTGAAAGCCATGTCAGTGGCATTTGGAATTTTCATGGGCATAATTCCCATCTGGGGGTTTCAGTTGGCAGCGGCTATTTTTTTGGCTATTCTTTTTAAACTGAACAAGCCTTTGGTAATTGTGGCGGCCAACATCAGCATACCACCCATGATACCGGTAATTATTTTTTTAAGTTACAAAATAGGCGCTTACTGGATGGGAGCAAACGCTATGCAGATTAACTTCAGCAATGCGTTATCGCTTGATTCAATAAAAAACAACCTGGTGCAATACATTTACGGAAGCATTACGCTAGCCATTGTTGCCGCCATTGTATTTGGCTTGCTCACATTTATTTTTTTAAAACTGATTGAAAAAAAACGCAGGGCTGTTTTATAAGTTTATCTGAACATGAAGAAAATTTTGCTGCATATTTATGAATTTTTTGAGAAGCGCCAGCCCGCTATGTATATCTGCTTCGGTATTATTTTTTTACTGGCAGGCTGGTTTGCATCGCAGGTAAAATTTGAGGAAGACATTTCAAAAATATTACCCAAGGATAAAAAGATTGAAAAACTGAATGAGGTTTTTCAAAATTCTAAATTCATTGATAAATTGGTGGTAACAGTATCGCTAAAAGATACAGCCGCAGCTGCACAGCCCGACAGTTTAGTTGCCTACGCCGATGTACTGGCTGATAGTATTGAAACCAGATTATCTGCCTACATTGGCAAATTAAATGTAAAGGTTGATGATGGATTGGCGCTGGAATTGTTTGGAACCGTAAGCGATAACCTGCCTGTTTATCTGAATGAGAAAGACTATATCCAGATTGATTCGCTGATTCAGCCAGTAAAGATTAAGCAAACGCTGGAACAAAATTTTCGCACACTTACTTCGCCGGCGGGTTTTGCATTAAAGACCATGATTAGCAAAGACCCGGTGGGCATCAGTTTTCTCGGCTTAAAAAAATTGCAGCAGTTACAGTACGACGAAAATTTTGAGCTCTACGATAATTATATTGTTACAAAAGATAGAAAGCATCTTATGCTTTTTATCACACCAAAATTTCCACCTAACAATACAGGAAAAAATGCTCTACTCTTAAAAGGTCTCGATAGTTTAATAGATAAAAACAACAGCGCCGTAACAGCAACTTATTTTGGTGCTACGGCGGTATCGGTTGGTAATGCGTTGCAGTTGCGTAAAGACTCTTTGGTAACGCAGGGCATTACTATTTTGTTCATCATAGTTTTTT
>JBKJPN010000086.1:0-28903 GCA_046595125.1 Ferruginibacter sp. | reverse complement strand
GTGACTATGTTCATCCATTCCATCAGATGCCCTTCCCAAGGAGAGCCCTTCACATATATATACAAAGCCCCAACCATGGCCACCGAAACCAGTATGAGTGCGGTGTACACAAAATCCTGAGAGGACAGAATTCCTTCTTTTTTCTTTTCAACGTCTAGGCCTGCTTCATCTTCCGCTTCGTATTCTTTGGCAATTGAACGCAGGTAATAGGTCATGATGGTAAGCATCACTAAAACAAAACCGAGCACCCACAATAAAATTATTCCCAGCATGATTATTTTTTGATCTTACCAAACAAACGCAGGCGGCTGATGCCACCATCAGGAAAAATATTCAACCGCACATGAGTAACAGGTGCTGCACAATTTATTTCCTTAACAAATTCATGTTCGTTATCTGCACTTAATTTTTGTTGAGATAATAAAGATTGCCATTCAACTTTATCACTAATAACATCTTCATCATTGTTACAAACGCATGCTTCAATGCTGCAACTGTCGGGATAGTTCCCTTTAAAATGACAGGTATCCACCACAATGCGTTCTATAATTCCGGCTTGTGCCAGTTTTAGAATTACCCAATCTCTGTTGCCCGGAGTGCGGTTGCGTTTTGTCTCCCAGCCATCACCCATGTTTGCTCCTCTGTTAGGCATAATGAGATTACTCATGGCACTAAAAAACATATCGTTGCAGGCGATGGCTTTACCGCCGTTGATGGCAGCTACTAAATCTATTTCGTCATCCGATGAAACCAGACTCCAGTTTTTAAATACTTCTCCATACACTCTTAATCTCGCCACACCGCCATCAGGATAAATGTGCAGACGGATATGCGTAAATACTTCATTGCTGTTGCTTTCGCAAAAATTTTGCGACCCTGCATCTAAATGAGATTTTGGCAATATCTCCTTCCATTCAACTTTCTCCCAACCTGCCTGGCCGGCAGGCAGGTCGCTTACAAACGAAGCTCCGGTAATGTTTGCTGCTTCAATACTTGCATGTGGTGGATGGTTGCCCAGAAAAAAATTAGTATCAATGTCAAACCCAACTATTTTTCCGGGCGTTGCCAACTGCACTACCGCCCAATCGTGGCCGGGCGTTCGTTTGCGGCGGCTTTCCCAGCCGTCCATCCATTTACCGCGTTCGGTATATTTATCCGTAATAAAAATTCCTCGGGTGGGTTTAATAAGATTTTCCTTCTCTGCAAAAAAATCATCGGTACAATACAATACTTTGCCGCCAAGTCCTTCAGCGGCCAGGTCGGTAAGTTTTGTAAATTCCGGTGATTCTTTGATAATCTCTTTTACTTTCTCAAAAGCCATCGTCCTGCGTTTTAAGCCCCTCCTAAATCCTCCCCGGAGGGAAGGACTTTAAGAGCTCATGAATTAAATTTGTTTTCGTAAAATTAACTGTCCATCCTTTTTGTCAGTATCAACAACTCTTTTATTTTGATAAACAGTTATTCCGTTTACAATTGTCTGTTCAACTACTCCAGATAAGGTTTGTCCATTATATGGACTACAATCATACCGCTGCAAAATATCTTTTGCGTTTACTTCAAATTGTTCTTCCGGATTCCAAACAGTCAAATCAGCATCATATCCCACAGCCAGTTTTCCTTTCCGGTTACCAACCTGTAAAAATCTGGCCGGATGCGCTGTAAGCAAAGGAATGAATTTTTCGACAGACATAGTGCCTTTCATCCCCGTCCATGCTGCTGGTAACAAAAACTGAAGTCCGGCGATGCCACCCCAGGCTTTCATCAGATTACCCGATGTAAGTTCTTTAATATCTGGCGGTGCAGGCGAATGATCGGTTGCAATAAAATCCAGCACACCTGTTTTCAAAGCTTCTTTCAACAAATCATTATTTTCTTTTTCTCTGATTGGTGGTGCACATTTATACAAACAGTTTGAATCGGGAATATCCTCCGCATTAAAATAAATATAGTGAGCACAGGTTTCGGCAGTTAATGGTAATCCTTCTTCCTTTGCTTTTCCGATAGCTGTTAATGCTTCTGCAGATGATACGTGCACAATATGAGTTTTGCAGTTGTGTTTCCTGCAAAGTTTAATCATCAATTCAATGGCTTCATTCTCCCACGCCTTCGGACGACTAGCCAGGTAATACCGATAGCTGTTTGGGAAATCGGCAAACTGATTATCAACTTTTGTATCAGATAACTCACAATGTGCCAGCAAAGGCAAACCATATTTTGCCATAATCGGCATGGCGACATCCATTTCTTTTTCCTTCACATTTGGAAACTCATCAATGCCCGAGTGGGTAAGAAAACATTTTATGCCCAACACACCAGCCTGTATCAATCCTTCAATATCATTTTGATTTCCGGGAATCAATCCGCCATAAAAACCAACATTCACATGCAGTTTGTTTTTTGTTGCTGCCAATTTTTCATCCAATGCAACTACTGTTGTAGTAACTGGATTTGCATTCAGCGGCATATCCACAATGGTTGTGATACCGCCTGCAGCAGCAGCTTGCGTAGCAGTATCAAATCCTTCCCATTCAGTTCGTCCAGGTTCATTTACATGCACGTGTGCATCAATAATGCCGGGCATTAAAATATTGTCGCCTACATCTTCTGCGACTTCTGTTTTGTATTGGTGAACGGTTGCAATTTTACCATCATCCATTACAATAGTTGCCGGCTGAAGTTTTCCTTCAAACCAACAACGGTCACTATAAATTTCTCTGTTGTTCAAATTATTTTATGCGTTGTTGGGCTAAAGCCCGATTCCGTTTCTATTATTCTCCCTGGCCTGAAGGCAGGGCTATTCAATTGCGCCGCCCTTTAGGGCGGTGATACGATACAACATAATCATCCGGGCTTTAGCCCAACTTCGCATCAATACAAGCCCATCAAAACTTTTTCGGGGGTGATGGGAGCCGAGTATGAGATATTTGAAGCCGGATTAAATGCCAGTACTGCGTTGCGGATGGCAAAATAAGCACCAATACCATACATCAACGGCGGTTCACCAACTGCTTTCGATTTTAAGATGGCCATGCTGTTAGCATCCGAATTTAAAAATTTTACATTCAGTGTTTTTGGCACTGCATAGATATCCGGAATTTTATACGTCGATAATGCATTGGACAATAATTTTCCTTCTTCATTATAAATTATTTCCTCCATCGTCATCCAGCCAATGCCTTGTAGAATGCCTCCTTCAACCTGCCCCAGGTCAACCGTACGATTCATGCTACTGCCAAAATCATGCACCACTTTAACCGCATCAATCTCGTAAATGCCACGCAAACAATCAACAGTTACTGTAGTTAAGGCCGTGCCGTAAACATGATAAGCAAATGGATGGCCTTTCTCAATTGTTTTATCAAAGTTGATGATGGGTGTTGCATAATGGCCCTTTGCGCTCAGGTTAATTCTTTTCATGAAAGCCTGTTGCACTAAATTTTTCCAATTGAAAACAGAAGCTTCGTCATTGATATAAACTACTTCGTTTCTTATTTCGATATCTGAGTCCTCATCATTAGTTAATTCTGTTTTAATAAAATCAAACAACCTTTTTTTAATTTGATTACATGCATCCAACAATGCTTTTCCATTGAGATCGGCCGTGGCACTGGCTGCTGATGGTGAAGTATTGGCGACCCTTGTTGTATTAGTTGATTCGAGTTTTATCTTATCTGGATTAATGCCAAAACTTAATGCAGCTACCTGCAGCATCTTAGAATTCACGCCTTGCCCCATTTCAACTGCGCCGGTGCTTATGCCAACTGTGCCGTCGGTATAAACATGCACTAATGCTCTGGCTTGGTTCATCATGGTATTAGTAAAGGAAATGCCAAAGCAAACAGGCATTAACGACAACCCTTTTTTGTAAAACTGATTTTGCTGGTTGAAGTTTTCAATTTCTGTCTTAGCAGATTTTACATCATATAATTCCTCCACTTCGTCCCAGCAGTTTTTAGATTGGCATTCTTTTACAATCTGTCCGTACGGAAATTCATCACCGTTATCCATCATGTTCTTTCGTTGGATAAGGTCGGGGGCAACTTTCAAAGATTTTGCAGCATGATCAATGGCTGATTCAATCACAAACATACCTTGAGGTCCGCCAAAACCACGAAAGGCGGTATTAGGCGGTAGATTTGTTTTACAAGAATGCGCAGTAACTTTTACATGCGGAATATTGTAGCTGTTGGTAGCGTGAAACAAGGTTCGCTCTAAAATAGCAGGGGACAAATCAGCTGCGGCTCCTCCATTCTGATAGAACACTGCTTCATAGGCAACAATATTCAAATCTTCATCGAACGCTATTTTATAATCACTGCTATAAGGATTTCTTTTACCAGTCATCCGCATGTCTTCCATACGATGCGGAATACATTTTGCAGGACGTTTTAATAACCATGCTACCATGGCTGCAGCAGTACCCCAGAAAGATGCCTGGTCTTCCTTTCCCCCAAAGCCGCCGCCAAGGCGGGGTACATCCACTTCTACTTTATTCATCCCAACACCCAATACCTTGGCAACCGTTCGTTGTACTTGTGTTGGGCCTTGTGTTGATGAAAATATTTTTACACTGTCGTGTTCCGTTGGGTAAGCAGATGCGCCCTGTGTTTCTAAGTACAATTGTTCCTGTCCGCCCGATTCTGCCTGCCCTTCAAAAACATGTTTGCAATTTTTGAAGCCATCGTTCACATCGCCTTTTACAAATTTTCTTGACGGGCTTAATAAATTACCAGCGGCAAATGCAATACGAGGATCAGTGATAATTGTCAGCGGATCAATTTCAATCGTTATTTTTTCGAATGCCTCTTCGGCTGCATCTTCAGTCTCAGCAACAATTAATAAAATGGGTTGTCCACGAAAATGTACTTCATGATCGGCAAGAAACGGCTCATCTTGTATAATTCCTCCAATCTGATTTTCGCCAGGAACATCTTTGTACGAAAATATTTTTAAGATTCCATCCATTTCTGCTGCCGCAGAAAAGTCGATACTTTTTATTTTCCCATGCGCTACGGGAGAATCAAAGACTTTAACAAACAACATGCCCTCCATTACTGGAATATCATCCACATAAATGGATTTACCGGTAACATGATTTGCTGCATCAATGTTACCGACCAAGCCCCCTAAATCCCCCGAAGGGGGACTTGGAGCAGTTTTTATATTTTTAATTGCATCCATTTATTTAATAATCAAATCCTTTAGTTAGGCATTACACTTCCAAAACCTGCCGAATTATATTCCCCTGATTTTTAAAGTGCGCTAAAAACAATTGCCTTAACAATAATCTTTTATAATCAGCTGTTCCCCTGGCATCACTAATTGGGGCAACTTCTTTATTTATTATTTCTATTGCTTCTTTTAAGATACCTGCAGTTATTTTCTTTCCTGTTAAAAACAAACAGGTATCATTTAAATATTTAGGGAATGGCGCTACACCGCCTGCCGACAAATGAATAGATTCTATTTCTCCTGAATCATTCACATGCATATGACAGGCCGTATTTACACTTGCAATATCCAAATGTGTTCGCTTACTTACTTTTTCAAAACTGAAATGACTGTTTTGTGGAGGAGTGAAAATTATCTTCTCAATAATCTCGTCCGCTGTTTTATCAAGCAGCTTATAGCCTTTATAAAAATCTTTCAGTTTCATAGTTCTTGAGTTTCCACTTTTACTCAATACAATATCACTATCCAGCGCTAAAAAGAAAATAGTCATGTCTCCAATTGGCGATGCATTCACCAGATTGCCCGCCATGGTAGCCATATTGCGTATCGGTGTGGAAGAAATGAGTTTAATATGTTTTTTCAAATCAGGAAAAAATCCCAGCATAAGTTTTGATTCAGCAAAAGCTGTAACAGTTACTGCTCCACCAATATGGCATTGATTGTTTTCGAATTTTATTTCTTGCAAATGACCGCTATCAAATACATGCGCTAGTGCTGATTTTTTTACGTGCAATGCTTTTTGAACAATCAGGTCTGTACCTCCACCTAAAACCAATTTCTGAGAAAAAACTTTCAACTCGCCGGCTTCTTTATTGATTTGTTCTCTTAAGGCCGTCAGTCTTTCTTTTATCTTTAGAAAATAATCAGGTATAAATTTCTTCTCAACCAGCCACGCAATGGTTTCTGCAGCAGGCTTATCATTTATTTTTTCTGAAAGAATTGCTGCCGCTCTTTCAATAGATTTATATCCAGTACAACGGCAGATGTTTCCATCAATGGCCTCAACAGCAGCGTCATAATTTTTAGCTGTATCATTTAATACAAACCCAGTCAGCGACATCACAAAACCAATCGTACAAAATCCACACTGGGTACCGTTTTCATCAACCATGGCCTGCTGAACTGGGGAAAGTGCCGCCATATTTATTCCTTCAACCGAAACAATATGTTTACCATTTGCATTACCCAATGGCATCAGGCAGCTCGTCATGGAGCGATAAACTAATTTGTCATTTTCAAAATCTCCTACAAGAATGGTACAGGCACCACAATCTCCTTCCCGGCAGCCAATTTTGGTTCCGGCCATTCTTTTATAATATCGGATATAATCAAGCACCGTACTGCCAGAAGCCTGATCAGCTTTAACCAATTTATCATTTAAAATAAAACTTACCATTTAATACTCCGTTTTACTGCTGCTCTCTGCCCATTTATTAAATGCGACCAACGCCTCGGTTCTCAATATCTGTTTAGTAAATAATTTTCTTTCTTCTATTGGCCTTGCCATCTCCTCATAAATAAACTGGTCATCAAAATTTATGGCTGTTGCGTCTTCTTTTGTGTTGGCATAAAACAGTTTAGAAGGCCTCGCCCAGTAAATAGCACCCAGGCACATGGGGCAAGGTTCGCAGCTTGTATAAATTTCGCAGCCATCTAGTTGAAAGGTATTTAATGCGGCACAAGCATTTCTTATGGCCACCACTTCGGCATGTGCTGTTGGGTCGTTATTAGAGGTTACCTGGTTTACCCCACGGGCAATTATTTTTCCATCCTTTACTACCACGGCACCAAAAGGTCCACCCTTGCCTTCTAATACATTATTTACCGAAAGCCAGATAGCTTCCTTCATAAATTCATCATTATCATTTTCCATACAGCATGTTGCATTTATTGCAACGATAAAAATAACAAAAAATGAACCAATGGAGCTAATAAAGACGTTGAGTAAATTCACAAATCTTTTATCGCTATAAAAACAGCAGCGGCTGTTTCTTATATTTGTATGAATCAGCTTTTTTATTTTACAAATGAACAGCGCCTTTAAAAATTTAAATGTAAGCCAAAAAACTATTGCAGTGCAACGGCTGACAGCCTTGTGGGCTTTTACCGAAAGCGGCCTGGGTGGCGTTATGCATGCCTTGCAAATACCATTTACAGGGTTACTGGTTGGTGGCATGGCGGTAATTATGATTACTATGCTTGCGGAAATATCGGAACACAATTACAAACAAATTTTAAAAAGCGCTTTGATTGTTTTGATTGTAAAAGCAATGGTTAGTCCGCATACACCTTTCCCGGCCTATATCGCCGTTTCGTTTCAGGCATTATTGGGTTATTCATTATTTAGTTTGATGAAAGTAAACCTCATCAGTATACTCTTATTAAGTACAATTGCTATGCTGGAGTCAGCCATACAAAAACTGCTTATTCTTACTTTATTTTTTGGCCAATCGATATGGAATGCTGCCGACGGCATGATTGCCCTACTTGCCAAACAGCTTGGCTTTAGAGCTGTAAACGGAAGCTACTGGATTATTGCAGTTTATTTAAGCCTGTATATTGCAGGAGGATTTATTATAGGCTGGCTGGCGCTGAGAGCGATAAATGGCTTTTATTCCAATGAAGCCGGAGCAAACGCTGTTACCGTATCAAATATTGAAATCAATAATCTTGAGCTAAAGAAAACTGCAAGGAAAAATAAATATAAAAAACTTTGGGTGCTAATTGGTTCAATGCTTGGGCTGTCGACTATTCTATTCTTTTTTGCTGCTAACAATAAACAGGGTTGGCTGGCCGTAGCAAAAACAATTAGCTGGACCATTTCTGCCATTTTTGTTTGGTACTTGATAATTGGGCCAGCATTTTCAAAAATCATTCAAAAATTTCTGCAAAAAAAACAAAGCAAATATGGGGAAGAGGTTTTGCAGATTTTATCTTTTATTCCAGTCCTGCGTCAACTTACATCTATGGCCTGGCAAAAAAGTAAATTAAAGTCAGGATTTGCAAGATGGCCTCTTTTTGTTTCTACATTGATACATGCCACACTTACCTATACAGAACCCACTATTGCAGAATGAGTATAATTATTTTTTCGAGACCGATACATAGTGGTAAAACAACGGCGTTACGGCAATGGTGTAATCAACAGAAGCATATTTATGGTATTCTAATGCCCGATATCAATGGCAGCAGAAAAATCCTTAATCTGCAAACAAACGACATTTTTGATATTGAATGCATAGATACAGCATCACCAAATGAGCATTTAACTTCGATTGGTAAATTTCATTTCTACACTGCTGCCTTTGAAAAAGCAAATCTGATAATTTCCAACGCCTTGGCCTGCGAGCCCCGCTGGCTGATTATTGACGAAGCCGGTAGGCTTGAGCTGGAAGGCCGGGGTTTTTACAACTCCATTGTAAATGCAGTTGAATTTTATTCGGGAAACACAGAGCGAGGAAAGTTGATTCTAACTGTAAGAGACAGTTTATGTACCGAGGTTATTGAACTTTTTAAGTTGAAAAATCACAAAGTTATACATCAGCTTAGTGATATCGAACAGTAGGGTCAAAAAAAATCCCCCGGTAAACCGAGGGATGCTAAAATAATACTTTTTATTACTCATGCATAATCATGATTGGCAGTTTGCTTTGGAATGCCAACGCTTTGGTACGGCTTGTACTTAATAATTTGGCAATGAAAGAATGATTTTTTTGAACGGCAATAATCAAATCAATATTTCGGCTTTCCGCAAATAGGTTGATGGCTTCATCAATATCGTATAAACGCATGAAATAAAATTCCGGGTTGTAGTCAGCAAACATCTGTTTCAGATTCTGCTTTTCCTTTTCATATCCTTCCGAAAGTGAAATATAATGATCGGCGTCTACATTCACTACATGCAATTGTGCATTAACCATGTCGAGAAAATTCTTAATGGGAACAGAAGGAATTGAATCAACGGTATTTTTAAAATCCGAAGTAAGCATTACGTTTTTTACTGGATTGATAACTGCACTTTCGGGCACAATCAAAACCGGGCAAACTTTTCTTTCGGCCATTTTTAAAGTATTGCTGCCAAAAAGCACCTGAGCAATAGCCGACTTGCCGGTAATCCCCATAATCACTAGATCAGCACTTCTATGGCGAGCTGTTTTTTCCAGTCCGTCAACAAAATCTTCGTCTTGATGGGCTAATACCTCAACATTTACAATACTATCCTTCATCAATTCGGCTTTTAACTGCTCCAGACCTTCTGATGCCTTTGCTGCCTCTGCGGCTTTGCCGTAACTATGGTATAAAACCATGGAAACACCATAATGACCGGTTAATAACTTAGCCGCATATTTAGCTGCATGTAAGGAAGTTTCGGAAAAATCAACAGGAACAATTACTGTTTTCATATAAACTATTTTTATTTAATTTGATGGCGCAAATTTAGCTCTTTTCTGCGGCCTTATGTCAGCAAAGTAGACCTTTTTATTGCGATATGCAAAATTTAACATGCCGGATTTCAAAAGTCAAATATTTATCTTTGCCGCCTGATGGCACAAAAAAAATTACAGCGATTTGCGGCGATAAAAAATTTCCCCAATGTTATGGAATACCCGACAGATATGAAGGGGAAATGGGCAGAATTTTATAAGAATGAGTTTCCCTTGGTTCTGGAGTTGGCATGCGGTCGCGGAGAATACACTGTTGGCCTGGCGGGACTGTTTCTACAACACAATTTTTTAGGTGTAGATGTAAAGGGAAACAGAATGTTTATCGGTGCAAAAAAATGCCTTGAAAATAAACTGGAGAATGCCGCGTTTTTACGAACACAAATTGAGAAACTGGGGGAGTATTTTGCTCCCGACGAAGTAGATGAGATTTGGATTACCTTTCCCGACCCGCAGTTACGGGTTTCAAAAGCAAAGAAACGATTAACACATCCAAGATTTTTACGTTTGTATCAACAGGTACTAAAACCCGGTGGTTTTATTCATCTTAAAACAGATTCGCCTGATTTGTATCATTTTACAAAACGGGTAGCCGAACTTTATGATTTGGTGATTGTTGAAGACTCAGATAATGTATATGCAGAGCCAACAGTAAAAGAAGAACTGAAAATTAAAACCCATTACGAAAGTCTGGATATTGCACAGAGCAAAAAAATACATTACCTGAAGTTTACTTTACCCCACACATTGAAAAATATTGATGACGAATTGCAGGAAATTTTAAAACATGAAGAACAACTGGATTGAAGGTGAAGATTTTTATTACAATGAACAGGGGTTTATTGTACTAACTGCCAAGTATCATTTAGACAGGGGGAATTGCTGCGGTAACGGATGTAAACATTGCCCTTATGAATATAAAAATGTTCCAGAACAAAAACGAAGCGAATTGGCCTCCCCAAATCCCTCCGAAGGAAGGGCTTAAGAAAAATAGTGTACCTTTTCTGAAATGAAAAAGAAAGCTCCAACTGTCAGGAAAAAGGCAACGAAGATTGCTGCCGACGAAACTCCAAAAAGTACAACTAAAGAGTACAGCTTTTTTGCTGATGTGTATGATGTAGTGCGGCAGATACCAAAAGGAAAAGTTACTTCTTACGGTGCCATTGCAGCATACCTAGGCACTAAGCTGAGTGCCCGTATGGTTGGCTGGGCCATGAATGCAGCACATACAGCCAAGCCAAAAATACATGCGCAACGTGTAGTTAATCGTAACGGAATGCTTACGGGAAAGTACCATTTTAGTACGCCAACTGCCATGGAAGAAATGCTGAAGAAAGATGGCGTGGCTGTTAAAGATGATACAGTTGTTGATTTTAAAAAGCGATTCTGGAATCCATCAGAAGCGCTGGTTTTATAGATTAATTAAGCAGTGCCGTTATAATGGATGTAACTTTGGCAAAGCTGTTCAGCAACAAATCGTTTCTACTATGAGCAAGACTTTACTTACCGGCAAGGTTTCTTTCGTTAATCACGATAAAAAATATATCATGATTGAGTATGAAGTTAACGATAAGAAAAAAGTGGTAAACGGCAGCGTTGATGAAAAGAGCGTTAAAACCAAACATATATTTCAAATTGGGGATACAGTAAGTTTTATGGTTGGACTGTCTGGTCGTGGCGATAAAATGGTTGCCGACAATATCAGCTTCTTGTATAATACAGCACTGGATGTGCTCATCAACAAAGCCAAAACAGAAAATAATTTTATCGGCTACTTAAAGATAGTGGAAGATAAATATTTTGTAAAAGAGATTGACAGCTATCTTTTCTTTCCAATTCCCTTATCGCCTTGGCAAATAAAACCAACCGAGGCAGAATTAAATGAAGCGGTAACATTTGCCTTGGAGAATACCGATAAGAAAAATAAAATAACAGCCAAGCTGTATAACAATAAATATATTCCTGAGTTTTATGCAGCTGTGAAGTTAAATAAAGCTGATAGCCCCATTGAGGCAACGGTTTATAAAGTATCTCCCCATGGCATTTATTTAAATTTGATTGACGATAAAATACAAGTGAAATTGCCTTTTAAAGAAGGGGTGAAATTGAAAGATACCCTTAGCGTGAAAATTACTTATTTAAGTCCTTTCAAAATTATTGTGGAAGAATTATAATTCGTCGAGGTCGCTGATCTGCAAATTTAGTTGGGCCGCAATGCGGTTTTTTACAGGAATCAACATCGCAAAATATAGCAACAGTACCACTACTAAAGCCAAAAAAGCATAATTACTTGTTAGTAATAAACCTACCCCATTTATCAGGCAACCTGCTTCCAGCAAAGCCCATTGCATAAGGCAGGCCGAGCGATACTGTGTTAGTTTTGTCTTTGCATCAGTTGTATTGTACCCATTCATTAAAGCCAGCTTCTTTTTAAAAAGGCTGTTTCCAATAAATATGGCCAGGGCCGAAAAAACAAGCGCAACTATCTGTATTGTTTTTTCATGTTCCGAAAAAATTGGTGAAAGCTCCTTCCGGTACACTAGAACGAACATGACTACGGTAAATACAATTTGCCCAACAAGCATCGCCTTATGTATCAAACTGAGCGACTTAAAAATAGTTGCGTTATTCATAATTAGGACCTTTAATTATAATAAGGGCTGATCATTAAATAAACAACTACGCCGGTAACAGCCACATAAAACCAAACAGGCCAAGTTATCCTTACCAATTTTTTATGTTTTTCATACTCACCCGTAAGCCCACGGTATGCCGTAAATAAAATAAATGGAAGTATGATAGCCGCCAGTGGGATATGGGTTATCAGTATAAAATAATACAATGTCTTTATGTTTCCTGTACCGCCAAACTTTGTTTCGCCTGCCAGTAAATGATGACCAATATATGAAAGCAAAAACAGCACTGAGAGCATTATTGCAGACAGCATTATCTTTTTGTGCAGCACATAACTTTTTCGCTTAGCAGTCAATAAGCCTGCCAGCAATAGAACAGCAACCAAAGAGTTGATGATTGCATTGGCTTTTGCAAAAAGATGTACGTCAAAGCCCAAGTCAACATCCAGTTTAAATTTGCTCAGGAAAACCACAGCGGCAAAAACCACAAAGGATACTGTATAAATTAATAGCTTGGCTTTATTATCGTTCTTTTTCAGAGATGGTTGTAACATAAATTTTATCCTTGATTTTCTTCTTTATTTTTTTTATGATTAAAAATAATAACTACAACAAATACAACTCCAATACAAATAAATATAATTGGAAGAATTGGGATCAACTCTCTGAACACCGAAGGTTTTTTTCTGTCTTTTTCGAGCATCAACAATGGAATTGCCTGAACCAGTTCTGCCTGTTTAACTGTATCGAACCCATTGTACCAGCCACGCACTACGCGGTTACTGTCTAACAGAAAAAAGTTCTCTGTATGTATAAAAGCTGAGTCAACTTCGCTATCAGCAACACCTGCTTTCATTTCCTTCATCGCAAAATCGTAAATCTCTTTTTTATCGCCGGTTACAAACCACCAGGTATCGTGATTGGCATTGTAACGATCGGCAAATTTGCGCAATTGAGGAACTGAGTCGTGTTCGGGATCTATACTTATGGAAATGAATTGTACAATACTGTCATTTTTCTTAAAAGAATCCTGTAGCCGTTTCATACTCATTGCAAGGCCCGGACATATGCTGGGGCATCTTGAAAAAAAGAAATCAACGACTAGAATTTTCCCTTTTAAATCATCTAATGAAACTTTTTTGCCGAGCTGATTTGTAAACTCAATATTTTTTACTTTATGCCAGATGGTATCATTTACAGGCTTCCCGTTTTTTTCCGAAACATTCACACTATCAAAAAAATACCTGTTGGGCATGTGCACAGCCTCTTTACTGTAATATTTTACTATGTAATAACCTGCGAAGGGCATTACTAAGGCAAGCATTAATGCTAATATCGATTTCGTATTCATATTCGTTTTTATCGATGCAAATTTACGGCAATGAGCAGCAAATACATGATAAAACAAAAAACCATCCGCCAGCTGGCGGATGGTTAATATCGTTCTACCTAATGTTAGTAATTATTTTTTGTGATCTTGATCGGCCGCAGCTGGTGCATGCTGTTGCACCTGCTCAACTTGTGCCGGGCGGCTGTGACCATTTGTATTGCGTAAATTTCTCCAAGCGTTTCCATCCCAAAGAAATGCAGCTATAAACCACACAAACAATAATAGCGGAACTACAATCGTCATAATCATATTACGTATCTCATCACCAAGGTGCATAAAAATTGAAACAATATAATATGCTTTTGCGAGGGTTAGCGCAGCTATAACCAGTTTAGTGGTTATTACCGGACCGTATGATAATTTACCATGTTGCCAGTACAAAAAATATCCCAAAGCCAATTCAACAGCCGTTAATGCTGATAATACCCAAAATGTTTTCCAAATACGTCCTGTACCAGAAGCGTGTTCGGGTGCATGTGTAATTTCGGGCGATGTTACGTGTGAACTCATAATATTATTTTAATAAATTACTTCAAAAATTTTAAACAAGATAAAAGCAAAGGAATACAAATACCCAAACCAAATCTACAAAGTGCCAGTACAGCCCTGCTTTTTCAATCATTTCATAATGTCCACGCTGGTCAAAATGACCCAGACGGGTTTTAATAAGCATTACTACATTTATGATAACACCGCTAAATACGTGGAAGCCGTGGAAACCTGTTATTCCAAAAAAGTAACCGCCAAATGCAATTGGCCCTGGCGTACTCACCAGTTGTCCTTCATGCATTACATGCGCTCCCCATGGATTTTTAGTAACTGTTGTTCCCCAATGCTCAATCTGTCCGTTTACCAGTACAGCGTGATCGCCGGTAATCATATGCGTCCACTCCCAAGCCTGACAACCTAAGAACGCTAGTCCACCTAAAATGGTAAGTACCATATATTTTTCAACACCCTTTCTGTTCATTTTGTGACCTTCATGCACGGCCAACACCATAGTTACCGAACTGAAAATCAAAACAAAAGTCATCAAACTAACAAAAGCCAACGGCAGGTTTGCATGACCCGCAAAAGGGAATGCATTAAAAACCTGGTTAGGATCGGCCCAATGATTTACACTAAAGCGGATAGTACCATAGCTGATCAAAAATGCTCCGAATGTAAAAGCATCGCTCATCAAAAAGTACCACATCATTACTTTGCCATAACTGGCATTGAAAGGACTTCTTCCACCGTTCCACCATTTGGTATTTGTTGGTATCGCTGTTGTTGACATAATAGCCTCACCCCAACCCCTCTCCAAAGGAGAGGGAACTGCTATGGGGCAGTTTTTAAGTTAAAAAATATATATTTCTTCTTTCAATCTTCGCGTTCATCTCCTCCGTAATCAGTTTCCCCTTTAGGGGGCGGAGGGGGGGGTCTATCTTATCATTATTAAAAAGATTAGTAGATAAATCCAAAGCGCATCTACAAAGTGCCAGTATGTACTTACCAAATCAACTGGCACACTGTTGTAAATTCTTGTTTTGGTACTGAATGCCTTTGCAAACAATACAATCAGTGCTATCAATCCGCCTACCACGTGAGCAGCGTGCAGACTTACGATTACATACATAAATGAATAAGACACATTTGCTGTAAGTGTTACCTGTTTGGCCCACAACTGCTGAAAACCCAGCAACTGAAAAACAATAAAAAGAACTCCCAGAACTAGGGTTGTTAAAACCAGCATTCTGTATTTTTTCATTTCCCGCTGTTTAAAAGCTTTTTGGGCCAGAAAAATAGTTGCGCTGCTTAATAAAATTGCAACTGTACTGTACCAAAAAAACTGCGGTAAGTCAAACGTTTGCCAATTGGCTAAATTCCGCTTAACTATATAAGCACTTGTTAACCCTGCAAACATCATCAGTAAACTGCCAATGCCCACCCAAAGGGTAAATTTATGCGGATGAATTCTTTTTCTTTGCTCCATTGCCACTATACTCATATCACTTTATCCCAACAGGGAAATTTAAAATTTATTACTGAATCATTCTGTTGGCAAACATAGCCAGCAAAACAATCATCAAATAAAAATAAGAACTGAACATTACTTTTCTTGCACTCTTGGCATCCATACGGATAAACAACATCACACTCACATACACCATCCACATATTACATCCTAGCAAAACAAACATACTCTCTATTCCACTTATACCTGTGAAATAAGGCAGAAACCCAACTGGTATCATCATCGTGCTGTAAATGATACTCTGCACCGCGGTGAATTTTGTTGGTCCTTTATCAGCAGGTAACAATTTAAACCCGGCGTTGGTATAGTCTTTATGTGCCAGCCAGGCAATTGCCCAAAAATGTGGAAACTGCCATAAAAACTGAATAGCGAATAAAACCCAAGCACCTGTCCAGCTGATGGGGTCGTTACCGTAAGCAGCAACCCATCCAATTAAACAAGGCAACGCACCCGGTACTGCACCAACCAACACAGAAATAGAATTAACCTTTTTAAGCGGTGTGTATATAAAGCCGTATAAAAACAGGCTGAATAAACTTACCAACGCACTTTCGGTGTTAAAAAATTTCCACATCATGAACACACCCGCCGCACCGGTGATAAAAGCAAATATTCCTGCTTCATTCACACTCATTCTTCCACTGGCAACGGGCCTTTTGGCTGTACGCATCATTAAACTGTCAGAAGTTTTTTCCAAAAGTTGGTTAATGGCATTGGCCGATGCGGTAAACAACATTTCTCCAACAAAAAGTAAAAGAACTGATATTATTTTCTCTCTAACAAAATGCTGTTCATTAGGGGCAATTAAAAAACTTACCACCGTACTGAACACAACCATAAAACTTAAAGTGAACTTGATTAACTGAAAATAATCTTTCACTTTAGTGGCCAGCGAAAACGATGTTGAGCTGGCTATGGTTTTATTTTCACTGTTCATAACAACCTCTCCCTCGTTCCCTCTCCAAAAGAGAGGGAGGCCAAACTTCTGTTTATTTTTTGAACATTAGTAATTAAGCATTTCTTCATTTTCTCTTTATTCTTCTTTAATTACGTTTTGCAAATCTTCGTTTTAATCTTCCAATTCCCTCTCCTTTGGAGAGGGGTTGGGGTGAGGTATACTAGTGCCCCTTGCTCTCATCATCTCCAATCGGCACATTCTGTGGGGTAAACTCTTTACCATCTTTTGCATAGTCGTATGCTCCACGATAAACTTCGGGTATTTCTCCAGGCCAGTTTCCGTGACCAGGATTGATTGGTGTTGTCCACTCAAGCGTATTTGATCCCCATGGATTTGTTGTGGTAACTTTTCTTCCTTTATACATACTGTAGAAGTAGTTAAACACGAACAATAACTGAGCTGCAAAAACGATCATAGCAACAAAGCTTATAAACTCATTAAGGCCATTAAACATATTGAATGAACTCCAGCCAGAAAAATCATAATAACGACGTGGCATTCCCGCTAAACCTTCGTAGTGCATTGGCCAGAAAATTAAATACGCACCAATGATGGTTATCCAAAAATGGATGTAGGCCATGGTATTATTCATATAACGACCAAACATTTTAGGAAACCAGTGATAAACACCGGCAAACATGCCAAAGAAAGATGCCACACCCATTACAATATGGAAGTGAGCAACTACAAAATAAGTATCGTGTAAATGAAGATCTAATGCAGAGTTTCCTAAAAATATACCTGTTAAACCACCACTGATAAATAAACTAACGAATCCAATTGCGAATAACATACCGGGTGTAAACCGAATACTTCCACGCCATAATGTTGTTAACCAGTTAAATACTTTAATGGCCGATGGAACAGCAATCAACAAAGTAAGCAATACGAACACCGATCCGAGGAACGGATTCAATCCTGTTACAAACATATGATGCGCCCAAACCAGGAAGGCCAAGATTGCAATTGCAAATACAGAACCCACCATGGCCATATAACCAAAGATTGGTTTGCGGCTGTTAACACTTATAATTTCGGAACTCATACCCATGGCAGGTAAGAGAATAATATATACTTCGGGGTGACCAAGGAACCAGAACAAATGCTGGAACAGGATGGCACTACCACCTTCGTTTGGTAAAATTTTACCTGCTACAACGATGTCGCTTAAGAAGAAACTGGTACCTAGATTACGATCGAACAATAATAAAATTGCACCTGATAATAATACCGGGAAAGAAAGTACACCTAATACAGCTGTAAAAAACAATGCCCAGATAGTTAATGGCAAACGGGTCATGCTCATTCCTTTGGTACGCATGTTTAGGATGGTGGTAATATAATTAAGACCTCCCAATAATGCCGACACAATAAACATGGCCATACTTACCAGCCAGAGATCCATACCAATCTTTGAACCGCTCGATGCATCGCCAAGCGCACTTAATGGTGGATAGATTGTCCAACCACCACTTGCCGGGCCTGTTTGTACAAACAGTGAAGAAAACATGATGATAGAAGAGATGAAGAAGAACCAGTAGCTTAACATATTCAACATAGGTGAGGCCATATCCCTTGCTCCCACCTGTAATGGTATTAAAAAGTTTGCAAAAGTTCCGCTTAAACCAGCCGTTAGTACAAAGAATACCAAAATGGTACCGTGCATAGTAACCAAAGCATAATAAAACTCAGGCTTTAGTTTACCACCTGCAGCCCAGTGGCCCAGCAAATCTTCCAGCCATGGAAAAGTTGCCTCGGGATACCCCAATTGTAAGCGAAATAATACTGAAAACAAACCACCGATGATTGCCCATATAATACCTGTTACCAAAAACTGCTTGGCAATCATTTTATGATCCTGGCTAAAAACGTATTTAGATATAAACGTTTCGTGATGATGATGCTCATGATGTGCATCATGACTTCCGTGAACATCTTCATGCTGTAATGTGGCTACGCTACTCATATTCTTTATTTTTATCTTCCCTCCCGATAGCTATCGGGATATCGGAATCCTATTAACTTATTTTTTTACAGGTAATACCTGGGTAATTTGTTTTGTACTGTCGATACCTGGCTGAACAGGTGCTTTATCAGGATACAAAGTATAGTATTCCGATTGTTGCTCCGCTAACCATTTTTTATACTCTTCCATAGTCTCCACAATGATAACACCTCTCATGGCAAAGTGACTGGCTCCGCATAACTGATCGCAGGAAATTTCATAAGCGAAATCAGGATTACCTGTTTTCTTCTTCATATCTGCGGTAGTAATCTTTGGCGTAAACCATTGCGTGGTTGGGATACCTGGAACAGCATCCATCTTCAACCTGAAATGAGGAAGACCCACATCATGAATAACATCCTGCGAATGAATTACCATTTTAAGTGGAACACCTACAGGTATATGCAAAGTGGTATTTACGTGAATGTCATCGTGGCTTGCTGGATCTTCAAAATCAACACCCAGGTTATTTTTTGCAGTATATAATTTGAAATTAGTTTTGCCTAAAACATTATCAGCTCCTGGATATCTGAACTCCCAAGCAAACTGGTGACCGGTAACTTCAACTACAATAGATTCTTTTGGCGCATCGCCGGTAATTTTAAACCAGGCCTTTAAACCAAATACAACTAACACGGCAAGTACAATGGCAGGAATAGTTGTCCAAATCAATTCAAGTTTGGTGCTATGGGCAAAATAAAAAGCTTTTTTATTATCCTTCTCCTGGTACTTAAATGCGAACCAAAACAACAGAACTTGCGTAATAACGAAAATAATACCTGTAACAACAATTGTTACCATCATCATGGTATCAATTGCTTCGCCTTCTACAGAAGCAGAGCCTTGTGGAAACAACGTCTTACCATAGTATAACTCATTGCAGTACCAAGCACCTATCAAACCAAATATCAAAAATCCCAACAGAAAAAATCCATTGATTTTATTATTCTGTTTGCGAGTCTTGTCTTCGCCTTTCAAAATGCTTACGTACTCACTCGCTTTTGCAATCTGAAATACGACTACAAAAACCAATGCTCCTAAAGCTATCATTAAAAACTCTTTCATAAATTAAGTTTGGCGGCCTCACCCAACCCCTCTCTCGGGGAGAGGGCACTTGAATTGGGCCTCTTTTTATTTCAAATTTTCTTTCTCTTCTTCTTTGGTTCGTTCTCCTCCATTTCCCTCTCCTTTCGGGGAGAGGATAGGTGAGGGGCTTTATGTATGATGTATCATACTCTCTTTCATGAAAGGATGATTTTTTGCCAGTAACGAATTTTTGCTCAAATAATTTCCAGTTCCCCACATAATCAATCCTATAAATAATGCTGCTATTCCAAATTCAAAAAAGCCTAGTGAATAATGCTCATGCAATGTGCCCGGCATTACCATCTGGAAAAAATCTATCCAGTGGCCAAATATAATTAGTACTGCCATAAAGGTCACCATCGTCCAATTACGCTTAGTTCCCTTCTTCATTAATATTAATAACGGACAAAGAAAGTTTATTATTAAGTTTAGGAAGAAGATTGCTTTGTACGGGCCCGACTTGGTTGCGGTACCAATTCTCTCAATAAAATATTTGGTTTCCTCTGGTTGATTACTATACCAGATCAGCATATACTGAGAGAACCATAAGTATGTCCAGAAAATAGAGAACGCAAACATAAATTTACCCAGATCATGTAAATGCTCTTCGGTAACATATTCCAACTGTCCCCGGTTCTTTAAAAATATTACATACAATGCTATCAGCGAAACGCCCGATACAAATGTACTGGCGAATGTATACCAGCTAAACATGGTACTGTACCAATGTGCATCAATACTCATAATCCATAGCCATGGAATGGTAGAGGCAACAGTTAACGTAAATACGATTGTGTATAATGAAGCCCAAACGGTATTATCCCAAATCCATTTTTTACCCGTTTCATAATCCATGGTTCCTTTCTTGTCACTCTCCAAACTCATGCTACGCATTTTTTTACCCAGAAACCACCACAAGAAAATGGTTATGCCCGACCAGATAGAGAAGAACATCGGATTTAAAAATCCTTTTTTACCGTTTAATATATGATCATTTGCAACAGCTTCTTTATCAAGCCAATGATAAATATCGGTACGTTCTCCAAAAACAATACACATTAATATTACAAAAGTGATAACGCCTAAAATGGGCACCACACTCGAAATAGCTTCTGACACCCTGCGGAATGCAACAACCCAACCTCCCATGGCCATGGTAGTAACACAAATAAAGAACATGGCGGCATTTACTACCAGTAAAAAGAAAACACTGTTTTGCAATAATACTGCCCAAAAACGGGTACTGTCAATATGTTCTCCGTGCCCAGCATGAATCCATGGCTGATACCTGAAAAACCCGTACAACAACGCTATTACGCCGACAGCTATGAGTCCATAGGTCCACTTTTTGTAACTGCCCGGTAATTGAAATTGATGATCCATCTATTCTTTATTTTGAGCCTGCCTATCGGCAGACAGGTGAATTCTTTAATTTTTATTTTGCTTTTGTGCTATCGGTTGCTGCCGTTGCAGTACCCGCAGGCTTTTGCAATGTTCTGATATACTTAATTACTTTCCAACGCTGCTCTCTGCTTAACATTGATGCATACGATCCCATATTATTTAAACCATAAGTAATGGAATAAAACATGGTGCCATCAGCCATGGCAATATATTGCGGCGTAGTAAGGTTTGCAATTGCACCAATTTTTGCTGATAAAGGTCCGTTGGCTGCACCAGTTGCACCATGGCAAACAGCACAATTAATATTGTATAACCTTCCTGCTTCTTCCAGTTCTTTACCCGGCAAATCGCCAACAATTGGGTTTTGCACCTGTCCGCTTATTTTATAATTATTACTGTCGTGAGCCAATGGATAGGGAAATAAGTCACCTCTTTTTATTGTACCAGCCGGTGGCAGGTTATTATAAAATATTTTGTGTGAAGCATCATTGGGATCCATGGTAAAAATGGCTGAATCTCTTTGAGCATAGGATTCGTAACCACGACTGTAAGCCATATCGGGCATATAGATTTTGCCCGGATCACGTTTATCTTTACAACCCACAAATACAACTGCCGTTGATACTATAAGTGTTGCTATTATTGCGATTTTTTTCATTTCGTATTCTTAAAATTCTCTTTAATATCTGTTACATTTTCTTTTCGGCTTAGTATCCTTTCTCCTCTTTATACAACTTCTGCTCTTTATGATATCTGCCAATCCACCAGCCGGTTTCGGCCACCTGCACATTTATTTCCTGCGCTCCTGCCTGCTTAAGAAACTCCTGAACTTCTGCGTCATCAGTTTTATCAGTGCACTCAATTGCCATTACAAAAAGATCGTCGGTTGCTCTTGGGTGAAAATGATGCTTTTTTACAAAAGGCGCTAGGTTACACAGGTAGCAAAATGTAATTACCATTCCTACTGCCGAAAACAATACTGTTAACTCAAACGTGATGGGTATCCAGGCTGGTAATGCAAAGTGTGGTTTACCACCAATATTTAATGGCCAGTCTTTGGTAAAAACCCAGGTCATAAATGTTAGCGCTGTGGTAGTACCGGTGATGCCATAAATAAACCCTGCGGTATGCAAACTGGTTTCACGAATGCCCATAGCATGATCTAAACCATGCACCGGAAAAGGTGTGTACACATCGTGTATTTTGTAACCCGCCTTGCGAACATTCTTCACCGCAGGAAACAATACCTTTTCATCATCAAATGATCCTACAACAAATTTTTTAATTCCTCCAGCCATGTTTTTTAGCTTTTAGCTATTAGCACTAAGCCTTTAGCTTTTTGTTAAATTATATACTCTAAAAACTCTCAATCATTTATACCGGCTCTAATAGCAAACAGCTACTAGCTAACGGCTTACTTAATGCCCATGCTCTACTTCGTCTATATAAAACTTCTCTGCGTCTGCTTTTTCTATTTCCGTCATCTTCACTTTATAATTCTCTCCACTGGTTTTTAAAATAGCTTTAATCTCGGCTACTGCAATAACCGGGAAGTATTTTGAAAACAGGAAGAAGCAGGTAAAGAACAATCCGAATGTACCCAGGTAAAAACCAATTTCCCAAATTGAAGGACTGTAATAGGTACTCCATGATGATGGCAGATAATCTCTGTACACCGATGTTACAATAATTACAAAACGCTCGAACCACATACCAATATTTACAATGATGCTCATGAAGAATGTCACGGTAATATTTCTTCTTAATTTACGGCTCCAGAACAACTGCGGCGATACCACATTACAAAACATCATTAGGTAGTATGCCCAACCATAAGGACTAAACAAATTAGCCCGGTTCTCTTTAAATGCATACCACTCATAGGGATTTTGACCGTACCAGGCAATGAACAACTCTGTTAAATACGCACAACCCACAATACTACCTGTTAATACAATAACCTTGTTCATGGCTTCAATGTGGCCAATAGTAATATAATCTTGCAGGTTCATTACCTTTCTAATTACAATCATCAGTGTTTGCACCATAGCAAATCCTGAGAAAATTGCACCCGCCACAAAGTATGGTGGGAAGATGGTTGTATGCCAGCCCGGAACGATGGAAGTGGCAAAGTCAAATGATACAATAGTATGTACTGAAAGTACAAGTGGTGTTGCCAAACCTGCTAATACCAGCGATAAAGATTCGTGACGCTGCCAATGTTTGGTACTTCCTGTCCATCCAAAAGCCGTAATGCCATAAAACATTTTGCGGAATTTTGTTTTAGCACGATCTCTTACCGTCGCTAAATCGGGAATTAAACCAGAGTACCAGAATAATAAAGAAACAGTAAAATAAGTTGATATAGCAAATACATCCCACAATAATGGCGAACTAAAGTTGGGCCATAATGCACCCCTCGTATTTGGATAAGGTAATACAAAGAAAGCCATCCACACCCTACCCATGTGCCAGATTGGAAACTGACCGGCGCACATTACCGCAAAAATCGTCATCGCCTCAGCTGCACGGTTTACACCGGTTCTCCAGCCCTGACGGAAAAGTAATAAAATCGCAGAAATCAGCGTACCCGCATGACCAATACCTACCCACCATACGAAGTTGGTAATATCCCAACCCCAGCCAATAGTTTTATTCAGGTTCCACTGTCCGATACCATAAGTTACCTCACGGTACACACTGTACACGCCAAATAACAGCAAGGCAACGCTGATATAAAATCCAATATACCAGAGCCTGCTTGGCTTCATCTCAATGGGACTGATAATATCTTCCGTTACCTGATGGTAATTTTTTTCACCATCAACCAGCGGTTCCCTTTGTTGCGATTCGTATTTCAGTAATGACATATCTTTTCTAGCTTTTGGCCTTTAGCTGATAGCTGTTAGCTTTAATTTATTTTTTTATGTCGAAAAATATTCGATTTTATTAAGCGTGTGCTTTTGTTTCTTCTTTCTTTTCTGCTTCATGTCCTTCTTCTTCTACTCCAATATGCCTGTCAGTATTTCTAACTTTTGCCAGATAACTAACGTTAGGCAAAACGTGTAACTGCTCCATCACATAGAAGGACCTGTGTGTCTGATCTACATTGCGGATCTTGTACACATCACTCTCTTTATCGTTAACATTACCAAAGCTGATGGCATGTGTAGGACAGGCTTGCATACAAGCCGTCTTAACATTACGAACCAATTTTGGATCCTGCTGCTTCTTAGCTTCCAGTTTGCTATCCTGCAAACGTTGTACACAAAAAGAACATTTTTCCATCACACCTCTTGAACGTACCGTAACATCTGGGTTTAACACCATTCTTGTTAAGTCATCGTTCATCTGCATTACACTCTCGTCCATGTAAGAACCAACCATCGGGCCCTGATTATCCGGGAAGCTATCGGCTCCGGTATAATCTAACCAGTTAAAACGACGTACTTTATATGGACAGTTGTTTGCACAATATCTTGTACCAATACAACGGTTATAAACCATTTGATTTAATCCTTCGCTACTATGATTGGTGGCAGATACCGGACAAACGTTTTCGCAAGGTGCGTTATCGCAATGCTGACAAAGCATCGGCTGAAATACCACATCCGGATTTTCCAAATCGCCAGTGAAATAACGATCGATGCGTAACCAATGCATTTCATGTGCACGTTGCACCTGCATCTTACCTACCACACTCACATTATTTTCGGCAGTACATGCAATAACACAGGCACTGCAACCGGTACAGGTATTTAAATCGATACTCATGCCCCATTTAATACCCGGCTTTGGATGATCGGGATACATGGTAGCATCATTAACAAAATCCTTGCTTCCACCCGCTGTAGTATTTAATCTTTCTGCAGCCGCTTCTGCTAACATTGCTGCAGGATTTGCATTATAGCTGTTTAAATTGGTTTCGTAAATAACCGGACGGCTTTCGGTAAAACCATGCACCTGTGTTTGTGCTAATGGATATTTATTACCGGTTTTTTCAACAGTAGCTACTGATGAATATAAATTGGTACCATTGAAACCAACTAAAGGATATACATTTTTGCCGGCGCCATTTGCTGACTTACCGATTTTGCTTGCTGTTTCTTCTTTTACTGCACTCTCTCTGCCATAACCAACAGCCAAACCAATAGTTGCAGCATTCATACCCGGAATAACAATTACCGGTAACTCAACAACGTTTTTACCTACTGTTATTTTTACAACTGGTTTTTCGGGATGTACCTCATAATCACTTTGCTTGCCACCCGACTGGTTCATCACATCCAGATTCAACAACGACAAAGCCATTGCTGGGCTCATCATCGCGTAGTTGTCCCAAGTTACTTTAGTTATTGGATCAGGTAATTCCTGTAACCAAGGATTGTTTGCCTGGCTACCGTTACCTACCGATACTTTTTGATAAAGTAAAACTTCTACCGCTCCTCCTTTTACGGATGCTGCAGCAGATGCAGCTGCACTTAGTGCGGCGCTGTTATAAGATCCGCCGCCAACGGGCATAGTAGCTGGTTCAACAACACCATCCTGTAAAGCTTTATTATACAAATCTGTACTGCCTAATTTGGCAGCCCAGTATGTTTTAAAATAAGTTTCGTAATCGCTAACCATACTACCAGCAGCAGCACCTGCCTGTCCGGTAGGCAGGCTCCACTTAATAAGCGAGGTTTGGAAAGCCCTTGTTTTAAACAAAGGGTTGATGGTTGGTTGTAATAAACTGTAGTAACCAGTTTTAGGTTCTGCATCGCCCCAACTCTCTAACCAGTGGTGAGATGGAATAATATATTTACACTGCTCAGCAGTTTCGTCCATGGTTCCATTAAAGGAAACAGAAACAGTTTTTGCCAGTGCGTCTTTAAATTTCTTACTATCGCTGTATGAATAAGCAGGGTTAACACCGTTGATTAAAACAGCGCCAATTGTACCAGCGTTCATGTCATCAATCAGCTTAACCATATCGGCATCAACACCGTTTTTGTAGTTCGATGTCATGGCCCAATTAATGGTAGTTCCATTAGCGCCAATGGCTTCGTTGATGGCATTTACAACTACTTGAATATTTGCATCATTGCTGCCACAAACAACTAGTGCTTTTCCTTTGTTGGCGTTTAAAGCTGCAACAACGGTTTCAATTCCTTTGGCAAGTTTTGCATCGGCAATTGAAGGTGCTGATACAGCAACGCCCAATTTAGCAGCCAAAGCCAATACAATTGCACCAGTTTCGGATGGTTTATGGGTGTAGCGATCATCGGCATTACTGCCGGTCATGCTCATCATGCTCTCAAACTGAAAATGCTTGCTCAGCTCAACCTTTTTGCCTGTTACCTTGCGATTTTTAGAATACTGTCCGCTAAACTCAGTAGGACTTAACCAAGTACCTAAAAAATCGGCACCAAGGCTAACAATAACTTTTGCATTATCAAAATGATAAGAAGGAATTGCTTTTTTGCCATAGCTGGCTTCGTTGGCCAGTATCATACCACTGTAACTAACCGCATCGTATTGTACGTGGCGACTGCCGGGATATTTTGCTAAAAATTCGTTTATGATGGCCTGGGTAGATGGAGAGTTAACTGTTGCAGTAAGTATTGCAACTGTTTTGCCTGCAATGGCAGCTCCAACCATTTTATCAAATGCATCAAAACCGGTAACTTCTTTAAAAGCTTTACCGTCTTTCTGCATAGGGTAGCGCAAACGGGTGTTATCATACAAATCCAATACCGAAGCTTGCGCCTGTGCATTGGTTCCGCCGTTTGTTATGGTAGATAATTCGTTTCCTTCAATTTTGATAGGACGGCCATCTCTTTGTTTTACAACAACCGAAATAGCATCGCCGCCGTTAACATAAGTTGATGCATAGTAATTAGCAACACCAGGAATAAGACCCTCCGGCTTATTCAAATAAGGAACCGCTTTGCGTACAGGTACCTGACAGCTTGCAGCTACAGCAGCTGCTGCAGTACTAAAACCCAGATACTTAAGGAAATCTCTGCGGGGAGTTTTGGCATCTAAAATACCTTTATCATCAAGATCAGCCAAAGGAAGCAGTTCTTCCTGAAACTCATTTTTCGCTGATTCCTGAAAACTTTCCGTTTGATTCAGTTCTCCAAAACTTTGCCAGTATTTTTTCTTCATAATATGATAGTGTGCTAATATGCTAATGTGCTAATTTTCCTAATGCTGTCTGTCTTTCATTAGCAAATCAGCATATTGGCTAATTAGCTAATTTTTTAGTAGTGACATTTCTGACATTCCGTTCCACCAATTGCCTCAACAGTAACACTGTCCATCTTCTTATCCTTCAAATCTTTGTGGAATTTCTCGTAAATGCTGTAAAATTTATTACCCGATTTATCTTCTTTGTTGTAAAAATCTACTTTGGTTTCCCTGTGACAGTTTACGCACCAGCCCA
Source organism: Ferruginibacter sp. (assembly GCA_046595125.1). Lineage (GTDB taxonomy): Bacteria > Bacteroidota > Bacteroidia > Chitinophagales > Chitinophagaceae > Ferruginibacter. Next base: position 1,306 of record JBKJPN010000086.1, on the reverse strand, counting down.
TGCTTAACTCAGCAAACTGGTAAACTTCCGGCATTTCTTGAATATTACCATGGCAAGTTTGACAATCCTGTTTACCAACTTTTATATGTTGGCTATGGTTAAAATACACGTGATCGGGCAGGTTGTGAACCTTGGTCCACTCAATTGGCCTGGCTCCATCTGGAACACCATCGTGGTTATTATCGGGATTGTAGGTTTTTGTATTGGTATTCCAACCTGCGTAAGAATATAATTTTTGAATTTCGCTAGTACCATCAACCTTGGTTCCGTCTTCACGTACCAAAACATCTGCTCCTTCGTATTTATCAATGGCTTTGTGACAGTTCATACATTGGCTAACTGATGGAATGCTTGCCTGCTTACTATCCTGTGCGCCACCATGGCAATATAAACAACTGATTTGGTTGGTGCCAGCGTGTACTTTATGCGAATAGAAAATAGGTTGTTCAGGCTGGTAACTTATCTGACGGCCCATACCCACGGCACCATTTATTGTATAAAATCCCCCTACTGCAAACAGCACCAGAATTCCAGCCATTAAATAAGTCTTATTTCTGTAGAAGGGAACAGGCTCAGAGCGCATTACACCTTCTTTTTCGTCGGATAACTTACGGAGATTACTATTAACCTGTAATAATATGAATGCAATAAGCGCTAAAACCAATGTTAAAACGCCGAAAAGTAGAGAGTCATCCGAGCCTTTTGGTTGACCGCTTGGAGTGTCAATAACAGGCGGTGCCCAATCGTCAACATATTTTAAGATAGCATCTATATCTTCTTTCTTCAACTGAGCTCCAAATGCAGTCATTTGCGTTTTATTCCACTTTGCAAAAAGAGCTTTTGCATAAGGTTCTGTCTCTCTAAGTTCTGCTGAATTGGCAATCCACTTATAAATCCAGTCTCCTGCAGGCACCCTGTCTTTCCAGCCTTTTAGGGCCGGACCCGTAAAGTCTTTATCTACCTTATGACAGCTAGCACAATTTGCTTTAAACAAAGCAGCACCATCCTGAGCATAAGATTGAACATTGATTGACAGTAAAACAACTAAAAAAATACTCGGAAATATTTTGTTAAAGATTTTTCTATAGCGACTCATACAGTTATATCGGGGCTAATGTGGAAAAATAGCCTGATACGGCTGCAAAAATAAGACAGGATGCTGACAATATATCAACATTTCTGATTTTTTTTTATCCTTATCCAGCCTGCATTTCATTCGATTGCGTATAATTATAGATTGTAATTGTCATGTATTTGTAAACCGTTTATGGTTTTCAAAATTTATTGATTTGCTGCATTAATTAAC
>JBKJPN010000186.1:0-4784 GCA_046595125.1 Ferruginibacter sp. | reverse complement strand
TTGTAGATCCGCAATTTCAATATTATCCCGAAGTAGCGCCGGGTGAAAAAGGCGGCACACTGAATCCATACACCCGCAAAGTGTTGCAAAAAGATATTGATGATCTTCATTTAAACGATTTGAATTTTGATGAAAAGGGGTTTGCAATGCTGGGTGGTTTTTCTTCTGTCTGGCACGACAAACATTTGCCTGCATAAGATTAGCAATTTTCAATTATCTTCATTGCCATTTATTTCTTTTCTATGGCAATATTAAAAATCGATAATCTCTCAAAATATTATAAATCGGTAAAAGCACTTGATAAGGTCAGTTTTTCTGTACCTCCCAAAACCGTATTTGGAATTTTGGGGCCCAACGGTAGTGGAAAAACCACGCTGCTGGGCATTGTAATGGATGTAATAAAAGCATCTGGCGGAACTTATGTTTGGGAGGAGAGCCATGAGCCGGCCCATGATATGCGAAAGAAAATAGGAACCTTATTGGAGACACCTAATTTTTATCATTACTTAAGCGCCGAAAAAAATCTTAAAATAGCCGCAAAGATTAAAGGAAGGGGAGAGGAGGATATTGAAAAGGTTTTAAGAATTGTAAATCTTTACGAACGCAGAACTTCTAGGTTCAATACTTTTTCGCTTGGTATGAAACAAAGGTTGGCCATTGCTTCTGCTTTGTTAGGCGATCCAGATATTTTGGTTTTTGATGAACCCACAAATGGATTGGATCCTGCTGGTATTGCAGAAATAAGAGAGTTGATAAAGGAGCTGCATAAAAGTGGAAAAACTATCATTATGGCAAGCCATATTTTAGATGAAGTTGAAAAAGTATGTACGCATGTGGCCATCATTCAAAAAGGAGTTTTAAAAACGGTTGGTTCAGTTGCTGAGTTGATGAATTCCTCGGCTGTAAGCAGCAGTGTTAGCATTTTAGTAGAAATAAGTGCCGCCGACAACAATGCCTTGAAAAATGTTTTGAAACAACTACCGGGCGTGGAAACGGTTACTGAGGCTGATAATGCATTGCAATTGATTTGCACCGAAAAAATTACAGGCGAAGTGCTTAACCGTTTTTGTTTTGACAATGGTGTTGTACTTAATAAACTTAATGTAAAACGAAAGTCACTGGAAACACGGTTCTTGGAAATTACCGGTAAGCAAAGCGATAAATAAAATTCTTTACAATTATATTCATTACCATGATTAATCTGTTGAAAATAGAGTGGCTTAAAATAAAAAACTACACTGGATTTATTTTACTGGCTTCTTTTTTTGCTGTGGGTGTTGTAGCCTCTAATTATATAGTTTACCTGTTTATTAAAAATGTGATGAATAAAGTTGAGGTTGCAAAACTGCTGCTGTCGGGGTCGCCATTTGATTTTGATTCGGTTTGGAAAACGGTAAGCTATTACAGCAGCTTTCTGCTCATGTTGCCGGCCCTGTTAATGGTGATACTAATTTCGAACGAGTTTAATTACAAAACACACCGCCAAAATATTATTGATGGCTGGAGCCGGTTCGAATTTTTGAAAGTGAAACTGGCAACAGCCCTTATTTTTGCTGTAGCCAGTACTTTGGTTGTAATTATTACGGCGCTTATTTTTGGATTCAGTACAGGGTCGTCGTTTTCATTAAACGGCTTCGAAAACATTGGGTATTTTCTTTTAAAGGCAATCACCTATAACATGGTGGCGTTACTGATAGCCTTGCTTACGAAGAAATCGGGTGTGGCGATAGCCGTGTTCTTTATTTATACCATTTTTGAAAACGGTATTTCAATGATGTTGTTTTTTTGGGCTGTTAAAGTAAAAAATGATTCAGGTACAGACCTTTCCAACTTGGGCAATTATTTGCCTATGAATGCGTCTGACGGTTTGCTCACATCGCCACTGGGGCAATTTTCGGGCATGGCAAAAAATATTATACCCAGCGATAACAATATGCTGGTATTGGCCTGTGCGTTGGTGTATTTGGTATTGTTTTATTTGTGGAGCAAAAGAAAAATGATGAAGGCTGATTTGTAAATTTATTTTTTTATAAGACCGGCCAAAGCACGTTCAATAGATTTAAATTCAAATGCAAATCCGGTATCTAATATTTTCTGGCAACTTACGGTGGTGCTTTTCAATACTTCTATACTTCGCTTTCCCATCATCAGATTTAAAATAAACGAGGGTACTTTCATCGGAAAATAAAATTTTCCATTCATGGCTTTCGCTAAGGTGAGCGTTAATGTCTTGTTACTTACAGGCAATGGAGCAACTGCATTGTAAGTGCCTTCCAGTTTATCATGCTCAATTCCTTCAATAAATAAACGGCACAAGTCATCAATATGTATCCAGCTTACTATTTGTTTGCCACTTCCTAAAATGGCCGCAATGCCAAACTGCAGTGGCTTCTTAAATTCAATTAGTGCACCGCCATCATTGCTGAGTACAATTCCTGTTCTTAATTTTACAAGCCGTTTGTTAAGTTTAGTAACGGGGTCTATACTTTCTTCCCAAATTTTGCAAGTATTACCCAAAAAACTTTCGTCTGCATTATCAGTTTCAACAAATGGTTTGCCATTTTCATTATCGCTTCCGTAAAAACCAATAGCGCTGGCACTAATAATGGCTTTTACGTTGTTTTCAATTCGCTGTAACGAATCAACTATCAGCCTGCTGCTTTCAGTCCTGCTTTCAACAATTTCTTTTTTGTAGGCTGCCGTCCATTTTTTTGCAACAACGCCGGCGCCTGCCAGGTGTACAATAAAATCAGCCTGTTTTATTGCATCCTCATCAATTTGCTGCTTTTTAATATCCCAATGGGCGTAACTTAAATTAGGGGTAGTAGTTTTTTGATTATTTTTTCTTGATAAAATAATAACGCTGTACCCTTTGCCCAGCAATACATTTGTAAGCGCACTGCCCACTAATCCCGAACCTCCGGTAATTAAAACTGTCTGTTTCATATAAAAAGTTAAAATCTGTTATGTAAAAACAAAATACAGCACATCTTGTTCAGTAATATACAGCCATTAGTATTTAAGTTGTAATTTTAGTAGCAAAGTTTTTTATCATGAGTCGTATTTATTTTTTCCTGTTTATATGTTGTTTTTTAGTGCCCGTATCGTTGGCAGCACAAACAATCAGCATATCTGACTATGACCGTGAGGACAACAGGGATATGAATTTTGAGGTCATCGGAAAGATGAATAATAATATTCTGGTGTATAAAAACCTCAGGTCAAATCACAAGATTAATATATACGGTCCGGATATGAGTACTCTGGAAACTGTAAAACTTGATTTTGTTCCCAACAATACCTTTAATATAGATTTTGTTGCCTATGCTGATTATTTTTTTATGATTTATCAGTTCCAAAAGGGTAGCATTCTACATTGCATGGCTGTTAAAATGGACGCCACTGCAAAAAAAATGTCCGAGCCCATGGAACTGGACACCACCCGTATTCCGCTGATGTCGGACAATAAAATATACAGTACCATTTTCAGTGAAGACAGGCAACAGATCATGATCTTTAAAATTCAAGCCCGGTATCAGAAATTTAATTTGGCCACCATGCTTTTTGATAACCAGATGAACCTGTTAAACAGGAGCAGATATTTAACGGAATATAATGAGCGAAAAGACAATTATGATAATTTTTTAATTTCGAATGAGGGTAATTTGCTTTTTACTTATGCTCGGCAATCGGGTAACAGAGACTACAGTAACCAATTATTTCTGCTATCAAAAAAGGCATTGATAGACGATTGGGAGCAACTTGAAATTGACTTGGATAAAAAATATGTGGACGAAGTAAAACTTAAAATCGATAACCGGAATAACCGCTACCTACTCAATTCTTTTTACTATAAGAAAACCTACGGTAGTATCGATGGACTGTTTACTTATATCAGGGATAAAACAAATGCCAAAAGTACGGTAGTAAGGTTCATGGAGTTTAACGATTCAATCCGTAGTGAAGCCAAATCATCTGGTATGCTTCGTTTTGCGATGGATAATTTTTTTATTCGCCAGATAATTGTAAAGGGTGATGGTGGCTTTTTATTGACAGCCGAAGATTTTACCAAAGATGTAAGGGGCAACAATAATTTTGACCGCTACGATTACTTGTACAATCCTTATTCACTGTCATCGGGTAACTATTATTACAATCCTTACACGGGCTATTATCGTCCTTTAAGAAGCTACGGAAATCAGTCAACCCGTTATTACTATGAGAATATACTGGTACTCAGTTTCAGCAAAAACGGGCAGTTGGAGTGGGACAAGATTATACGCAAGAATCAGTTTGACGACAATGAAGAAAATTTTATGTCTTTTTCTACGATGACCTCCGGCAGTGAAATTCATTTTTTGTTTAATGCCGATAAAAAGAATCAAATTATTTCAAATCAAGGTTTAACACCTGATGGGACGCTAAACAGGTATGCAACTTTAAAAAGCGAACAACGCGGCTACGAGTTTATGCCGAGTCTAAGTAAACAGGTGGGAGCACAGCAAATAATTATTCCATGTGTCTATCGCAATTATATTTGTTTTGCCAAAGTTGAGTTTTAAATGCTGCTTCCAGTTGCAAACAATTTTTCATAAGTAATAATAATTGCCCATTTTTGCCGAACAATTGTTCATCATTACCAACAACCAATAAGTGACCGGTATTTTTAAAGCCAATAACGCGTATAATAATTTCGTATTACTGCTGTATGCGGTGTTATTAAAGTTGCCTATTTTTCTGCATCCAAAAGTGCCAGTAGCGCAAAAGATTGATGGATTTTTATA
>JBKJPN010000140.1:0-12822 GCA_046595125.1 Ferruginibacter sp. | reverse complement strand
ATTAATATAAATGTAAAAACACCGGTTAGTTTTGTCGCCCCACAAGGAAAAACAATTTGCAGGGGCCAATCGGCGCAGCTAAACGGAAACAACGGAAATGCATTTCAATATTCCTGGTCGCCGCCTGCATATTTAAACAATGCCAATATCGTTAATCCGGTTGCCAACCCTCCGGTTACCACAGTTTATTCCGTTACAATAACAGACAAGACATGCAACTACGATAGTAGCTTCGCTGTTGATGTAAACGTATTGCCTTTGCCATTTGTGAATGCAAGTAAATCGAATGATATTAATTGTAATAAACCTTTTGCACAGTTAAGTGCTAGTGGAGCAACTTCCTATTCCTGGTCCCCAGCAGCAACATTAAGTAATGCCAGTATTTCAAATCCGGTTGCCAATCCGGTTACAACTACAAAGTATAAGGTTACGGTTTATAATAATGCAGGCTGTACAAACACTGACAGTGTTATGATACTTGTAAACTTTGGCGACAACGGAATTTTGTTACCCAATAGTTTTACACCCAACAATGATGGTGTTAATGATTGTTTTGGAATCCGCTATTATCGAGATGTACAGGACTTGGTGTTTATTATCTATAACCGTTACGGCTTTAAAGTTTTTGAAACCAATAATGCTGCTATTTGCTGGAATGGAAAATACAAAGGACAGCCTGCCGATCCCGGTGGGTATGTCTATTACCTTTCTGCAAAAACATTATGTGGTTCCGTTGTAAAAAGAGGATCTGTGTTACTCATGCACTAATGTAACTATTGTCACAGTTCCTTTATTATTATATGCCCATCTTTGCGGCAACTAAAAAAGTATAATGGAAATAATCGGTTATTTTTTATCGGCACTGGTTGGTATATCGCTGGGATTGATTGGTGGTGGAGGTTCTATTTTAATGGTGCCCATATTAGTTTACCTTTTTATGCTGAACCCGGTAATGGCAACTTCCTATTCTTTGTTTGTTGTAGGCACAACTTCGCTAATTGGCGCATTCAATAATTATATAAAAGGATTAGTAAGTATTAAAACAGCGTTGCTGTTTGGTGTAACTTCTATCACTACCGTTTTTATTACCCGTAAATTCATCATGCCTGTTATTCCTGATGTGTTATTTGATATTGGCGAGTTTCAAATTAAGCAATCCATGGCTATCATGGTATTGTTTGCTGTGTTAATGTTGATGGCATCTGTTGCCATGATAAAAGGACGAAAGGAAATTGTAAGTGTTGAACCGACCACAAGTTCATCAAATACTGCAAAGCTTTTACTGTACGGAGTTTTAGTAGGTATGGCAACTGGTTTTTTAGGAGCCGGAGGCGGATTTTTAATTATACCAGCACTGGTACTTATTTTAAAAATGCCGATGAAAAAAGCGGTAGGAACGTCTTTACTCATCATCGCACTTAACTCTTTGATAGGGTTTACCGGTGATATTGGCCATATTGACATCAATTGGAAATTTTTAGGTATTATAACAACTATTGCCATTGCCGGTATTTTTGTTGGTGGTGCTTTGGCAAAAAAAATAGCAGGCGAAAAACTTAAAAAAGGGTTTGGCTGGTTTGTTTTAGTAATGGGAGTTTATATAATCTTAAAAGAATTATTTTTTAAATAATTATCCCACAAAGGCACTAAGTTCACAAAGAAATCATCTTAGTGTGCTCCGTGCCTTTGTGGGAAACCCAATAGTAAAAAACGAAAATGGAAAAAGAAAATACAGAAAAATGCTGCGTAGTTACCTGCGATCTTCCGCTGGGAGAAACTTATTGGAACAATCAATACGATGCCAATACAACCGGCTGGGATCTAGGCGAAGTATCGCCACCAATTAAAACTTATATTGATCAGCTTACGAATAAAAGCTTACGCATTTTAATTCCAGGTTGTGGCAATACCTACGAAGCAGCATATTTACTACAGCAAGGATTTAATAATGTAACAGTAATAGATATTGCCCCAACTTTAGTTGCTCAATTAAAAAAGAAATTCATCGGCAATTCAAATATCAATATTATACTGGGAGATTTTTTTGAGCACAAAGCTGAATATGACCTGATACTGGAGCAAACATTTTTCTGTGCCATCAATCCGCCCTTAAGAAAAGACTATGTTGAAAAGGTGAAAGAGTTGTTGACGCCGGGAGGCAAGCTGGTTGGTGTTTTATTCGATCGGGAATTTGAGCAGCAGGGTCCCCCCTTTGGCGGTTGTAAATGCCAGTACGAGCCTATGTTTGATAAAGCCTTCGATTTTAAGACCATTGAACTTTGCAATAATTCATTTGTTAAAAGAGCAGGTACCGAGTTGTTTATCAACTTGGTAAAAAAAGGCTGATGAACATCATAAGCAATTGCTACTAATGTTACCGATAAATAAAAAAAGATTGATGAATTTTACATCATCAAAAAAATAAAAATAAGATTATGAATATTGAACAGATTTATACCGGCTGTTTGGCGCAGGGCGCTTATTACATTACTTCTAATGGCGAAGCGGCCATCATTGATCCTTTACGTGAAACAGCTCCCTACATGGGGCGTTTGCAAAAAGACAATGTTAAGTTGAGGTACATTTTCGAAACACATTTTCATGCCGACTTTGTAAGCGGACATGTTGACTTGAGTAAGAAAACCGATGCGCCAATTGTGTACGGCCCTAATGCCGTTTGTGAGTTTGATTGCATTTCTGCAATGGATGGAGAGGAATTTAAAATTGGTAATGTAACCATTAAAGTGTTGCATACACCAGGCCATACAATGGAAAGTACTACCTATCTTTTAAAAGATGAAAATGGAAAAGACCATTGCATCTTTAGTGGCGATACTTTGTTTTTAGGCGATGTTGGCCGTCCCGATCTGGCACAAAAAGCTGCTGACATGACGATGGAAGACTTGGCTGGTATTTTATACGACAGTCTGAATAATAAAATTATGCCACTGGCAGATGATGTGATAGTTTATCCAGCACATGGCGCCGGCAGTGCCTGTGGTAAAAATATGATGAAAGAAACAGTGGATACGCTGGGTAATCAAAAGAAAATGAATTATGCCTTGAATCAACCGAATAAAGAAGCATTTGTGAAAGCGGTAACTGAAGGGCTGCAACCGCCTCCTGGATATTTTGGAATGAACGTGGCGATGAATAAAAAAGGTTATGAGAGTTTTGATACGGTTTTAAACAATGGCATGAAAGCATTAACGCCTGATGAATTTGAAGCTGCTGCAGAAAATACTGAAGCCCTGATTCTTGATACCAGAGAGAATGGCGATTTTTATAAAGGATTTATTCCGCAGTCAATTAATATTGGATTAAACGGCGATTTTGCCCCCTGGGTTGGTGCGATGATTGTTGATGTTAAACAACCCATTCTTTTGGTAACTGAAGTGGGAAAAGAAGAAGAGTCTGTTACCCGACTTAGCCGTGTTGGATTTGATAATGTGCAGGGACATTTACAAGGAGGCTTTGCAGCGTGGCTTGCAGCCGGTAAAGAAGCCGATGTGGTGGACAGGATAACAGCAGAAGAATTTGCAAAAGATGTAAAGATTGGTGAAGACAAAGTGATTGATATCCGCAAGGATACTGAGTATGCAGCCGAGCATGTAGATGAAGCATACAACAAACCTTTGTCGATGCTTAACGAATGGGTAAAAGATATCAACCCCGAAGAACATTTCTTTATTCACTGTGCAGGCGGTTACCGCAGTATGATAGCTGCATCCATTTTACAGGCACGCGGCTACCGGAATTTTACTGAAATAGCAGGTGGCTTTAAAGCCATAAGTGAAACAGCAGTTCCCAAAACAGATTTTGTATGCCAGACTAAAGTGATGCATGCATAAAAAACAGAGAAGCGAATAATAAAGCAGAGAAAAATCAAAAAAGCATATTCCATTTGGGTATGCTTTTTTATTATGACGAAGATCATGTAATTACCCTTTTTTGTGTAACAATTGTCACTAAATACATAGGGCTTTAGAACTAGATTTACCATATCTGAAAAAACTTAAATAACAAGTTATGAATGCGAAAAGAATAATAATAGTTGGCGGTGGAAATGCAGGGCTTTCTGTTGCATCCAAACTTTTAAAAAAAGATAAAAGTCTGCAAATAACCATTTTTGATCCATCTGAAACACACTATTACCAACCTGCTTGGACTTTGGTTGGGGCTGGTATTTACGATGTAAATGATACCATAAAAAAAGAAGCAGATTATATTCCCAAAGGCACCACATGGATAAAAGATGCTGTGCAGGAATTTTTACCTGACGAAAATAAACTGGTAACTCAAAAGGGTACAGTATACGAATATGATGCACTGATTGTTTGCCCGGGTATTCAATTAGATTGGCAGAAGATAAAAGGTCTTAAGGAGACATTGGGTAAAAACAATGTGAGTTCTAATTACTCATATGAGTTTGCTCCCTACACCTGGGAGATGATCAAAAATTTTAAAGGAGGCAACGCTGTATTTACCAATCCATCAACGCCCATTAAATGTGGTGGTGCGCCACATAAGATCATGTACCTGGCCTGCGATTACTGGCGTAAGCAGGGCATCCTGGACAAAACTAATGTATATTATATTTCCGGTGGAAGTATAATATTTGGAATTCCGGAATATGCAGAAACTTTGGAAAAAGTAATTGCAGAAAATAATATTCAACCAATATACAAAGCTGAAGTGTTGAAGATTGATGGAGGCAGCAAGAAAATTTATTACGAACAAAAAGATGAAGTTGGAGTAGTTACTAAGAAAGAAATGGAATTCGATCTCTGTCACGCAGTACCTCCGCAATCGGCGCCCGATTTTATTAAGACAAGCCCGTTGGCCGATCCAAAAAATCCACATGGATATGTGGAAGTTGATATGCACAGCTTGCAGCACAGCCGGTACCCCAACGTTTTTTCTTTGGGCGACAGCAGCAGTGCACCCGCCAGTAAAACCGGTGCTGCCATACGTAAACAGGCACCTGTTGTTACAGAAAATGTGCTGGCTTTCCTGAATAATAAACCGGTTACGGCAAAATACGAAGGCTACAGCGCCTGCCCAATACCTACTAAATATGGCAAACTGATGCTTGCTGAATTTGATTACAGCAATTCGCCTAAAATGACCTTCCCATTCAACCAGGCAAAACCAAGATGGACGATGTGGATGCTAAAGACAAAAGTGCTTCCCTGGTTGTATTGGAATAGGATTTTAAAAGGCACAGCGTAAAAAAAATACTATAAACAAAAATAATGACAAAAATGAAAACGACAAATGCAATTGGACTGGACAAAGACAAATCAGAAAAACTGGCTAAAAAGTTAAATGTGCTTTTAGCGAACTACTCTGTGTTTTATCAAAACACAAGGGGTTATCACTGGAATATAAAAGGAGAAAAGTTTTTTGAACTTCATATAAAATTCGAAGAATTATACAACGATTTTTTTTTAAAGATTGATGAAGTGGCAGAAAGGATTCTTACACTCGGGCATGCGCCTGAACATAACTTTACCCAATACAATAAAATTTCTTCCATCAAAGAAAGTACAAAAGTTACGGATGGTTTAAAAGCGGTGGAGCAGATACTGGAATCTTTTAAAACAGTTATTTCCATGCAGCGGGAATTACTGAACCTTTCTGCCGATGCCAATGATGAAGGTACCAACGCCTTGATGAGTGATTACATACGTGCTCAAGAAAAACTAGTATGGATGTATTCGGCTTTTCTGAAATAAAAGAACGACCAAAACAAACCGAAAGCATCCACATGCTGGTGGATGCTTTTTGCATTTGTAACCTTTGTTACCCAAAATGCATGGGCTTAGGATTAAATTTGCTTTAGAAGTTAAGATTATGAAGCAGATAATATTTACAAACTGGTCTATTATGCGATTCCTTCGTTTAGGAATCGGTATAGCAATACTGGCGCAGGCGGTACTGGCTAGGGATGTAATGTTTGCATTTTTAGGGATATTGTTTACCGTCATGCCACTTTTTAACGTGGGTTGTTGTGGTACAAACGGTTGTTATGTGCCAACGCAAAAAAAATCTGAGTCAGTAAAAGATATAAGCTATGAAGAAGTGGTTTAATAAAAATAGACTTTACATTATTGGAGCTGCATTAGGCGCTGTTACTGGATATTTTTACTGGCAGCAGATCGGATGTATTTCCGGTACCTGCATGATTACATCAAAACCGATTAACAGCACATTGTATGGAGCATTAATGGGCTCTTTAGTATTTGGTATATTTAAAAAAGAGCGGAATAAGGAAATCATAAAAGAAGAAGACAATAAGCATGACATTTAACGAAATCATACAATCAGATAAACTTTCTTTGGTGGATTTTTCTGCTGAGTGGTGCGGCCCCTGCAAAACAATGGCTCCCATACTTAAGGATGTGAAAAAAGAATTAGGCGATACAGTTACGATCATTAAAGTTGACGTTGACCAAAGTCCGCAGGCGGCACAAACCTACGAAGTGCAGAGTGTTCCCACACTTGTTTTATTTAAAAACGGCAGGCAACTATGGCGACAAAGTGGTGTAGTAAATAAGCCGGGCTTGGTTGAGGTAATTAAAAAATTTACAAACTTATAAAAATGAAAATAATGACTTTATTGAAGCAATTGTTTAGCGGTACTCCAACCGCAGATCTAAAATCCATCATTCAAGAAGGTGCATTTTTGGTGGATGTGAGAACAACAGGTGAATTTGCCGACGGACATGTAAAGGGCTCTGTAAATATTCCGCTCGATACAGTTGCTTCTCAGATTTCAAAATTCAAAAACAAAAAAAACATAATCGTATTTTGTAGAAGCGGTGCCCGTAGCGGACAGGCAAAAACCATTTTACTGCAAAACGGAATTACCGATGTGCTAAACGGCGGTGCCTGGGATTATGTTAATCAGTATGTGAAATAATATTTTCTTCATAAAATAATTGCCAACCTTAAACAGGTTGGCACTATTTTAAAAAAAAGTCAACTAATAATTATGAGTATGCTCGAATGGATAAAACAACCCTGGCCTTGGTATGTGGCTGGCCCGCTGATTGGACTAACAGTTCCGGTGTTATTGATACTTGGTAACAAATCTTTTGGCATCAGTTCTTCGTTGCGGCATGTATGTGCAGCTTGTTTTCCGGCAAACGTAAAATTCTTTAAGTACGACTGGAAAAAAGAAGCATGGAATTTGTTTTTTGTTGTTGGGATTTTTTTTGGAGGAATGATTGCCATGAATGTGTTGGGTAATCCTGAACCTGTTAAGATTAATGCAAACCTTGCAAGTAACCTGGCGGGATATGGCATTACAGATTATACAGGGCTAGTACCCAAGCAACTCTTTAACTGGGAAAGCCTTTTGTCCATCCGTGGAATTATATTGATGGTTGTTGGCGGCTTTCTGGTGGGTTTTGGAACCCGCTATGCAGGTGGTTGTACCAGTGGACATGCCATCATGGGCTTGTCTACCTTGCAATGGCCATCTTTGGTTGCCACCTGTTGCTTTATGGTTGGAGGGTTTGTTATGACCAATCTTATTCTTCCAATAATTTTATCGCTTTAAAAAAATAGTATGCAAACAGTAAATGATACAAATACAGATTTTGAGGTTCGCTCTCTGGATGCGATATGCATCAATGAAAGCCAGCTAACACATAAATGGTACCACAATATTAAATATATGGTTGTAGGTCTGGCATTCGGAATTGTTTTTGTAAAAGCCGAGATAATCAGTTGGTTCAGGATACAGGAAATGTTTCGCCTGCAGTCTTTTCATATGTATGGTGTAATTGGCAGCGCTGTTATGGTGGGCATTATTTCAGTCTGGCTGATAAAAAAATTTCAGGTTAGGACTATTTATAGAGAGCCAATTACATTTCATCCCAAAACCTTTAACAAAGGGCAGGTATATGGCGGATTGCTTTTTGGATTGGGTTGGGCCATCACCGGAGCTTGCCCGGGTCCGCTGTACGCCCAGATTGGCACCGGGGCTTATGTTATTGTTGTTACTTTGTTAAGTGCGATAGCCGGCACTTGGGTGTACGGTTACTTCAGAGAAAAATTGCCGCATTGATTTTTGAAATATCTTTATAGGATATGAAAGCCTTAGAAAACCTAGCACAAATATTTGAACCTGAATTGCTGAAAGAAATGCAGCAGTTTGGCGTTATCCAGCATTTTAAAGAAGGCGATGTTATTATGGATTACGGCAAGTACATCCGCATGATGCCTGTTATATTGAAAGGAACGATAAAAGTTTCTAGACTGGATGATGATGGCAATGAAATTTTATTATACTATTTATCCAGCAACGAAAGCTGTAGTATGGCCTACAGCTGTTGCATAGAAGCAAAGAAAAGCGAAGTAAAAGCCATTGCCGAAGAAGATATAGAGCTAATTGCCATTCCACATATCAAACTTGATGAATGGCTTTGTAGATATACCAGCTGGAAAAACTACATCATGCGCAGTTTCAACGAACGTTTTATTGAACTGCTGAAATCTATTGAGAGTATTGCGTTTCATAAACTGGATGAAAGACTGGTGGAGTATCTCAAAGAAAAACAGCGCATCACTGGCTCCACTGTTATAAAAGCATCGCATAGTTTAATTGCTGACGAATTAGCCACTTCAAGAGTTGTAATTTCTAGATTATTAAAACAACTGGAAAATAGTAAACAAATTATACTGTACCGAAACGAAATAAAGTTACTCCCTTCTCTAGGCTAATAGATAACTATTATATTAGGTAATTGCAACTAAGTAACATCGTTTCAATAGAACGATTACGATATACATCTAGAGCTAATACGATGATTATTCATTTGTATTTAGTTTAATTTTGAATTTGTAGTCAGAATCCAATTATTCGATTTCAGTGTAAAAATCAAAATCCTGTCTTAATGTATATCGTTCTTATATGGTAAAAAGTACAGCATCTTTTTCTAACGACCCAAAACTAAAGTCTAATCAGCACAAAAATAATAGTGTGCCTAGCGGCATTATGGGTAAACCCATATTGCTGGGGCTCCTTTCATTTGTTATTCTGTCGGCCCTGTTCGCTGCATTGATTTATCAAAGATTTGCCATTGTTAGAGAATCAAAAAATAAACAATCTTACGAACTACTAAACAAAGCAAAGGATAAAATACAGGATGCGATCGCATACAGCATTTCTGCCACCAAAACCCTGTCGTTTTTCATAGACCATGATGGTAATGTGCATGAATTTGATTCTATTTCGGCACAAATAATACATGCCATTCCTGGTATTGATGCGCTTGAATTAGTGCCGGACGGTATTATTAAGTTTATATACCCCCTACAGGGAAATGAAGTGGCCATCGGATATAATATATTAAAAGACCCAACCCGTAATAAAGAGGCCTTTAAAGCTATAGAACGAAAAGAAATGTTTTTTGCAGGCCCATTTCAGCTTAAACAAGGCGGCATGGCGGTTGTTGGCCGGTTACCCGTTTACCGAAACAATAAATTCTGGGGATTTTCGGCCGTGATTATCAAATTATCTACGCTGTTTGATATTGCAGATATTGACAGCTCTGGCAAAACCGGCTATTATTTTCAATTGTCCAAAACGAATCCTGATACAGAACTGGAAGAATACTTTTTACCAGTTCGTGAAGAAAATCTCCAAAGCTCTTCTATTACAGTAAAAGTACCCGATGGTGAGTGGAAACTTTCTGTAACCAATTCAAATTTTTATAATGGATTTGGCGACATCATATTGCTCAGCATACTCGGACTGGTTCTGTGTGTAATGGCTGCCGTTATGGTTTATCGAATTGCCATCAGGCCAAAAAAATTGAACAATCTGGTTAAAATGCGGACAGCTGAATTGAAAAACAGCGAAAATAAATACCGTTCGCTTATCGAAAGGGTTTCGGATGCTTTTGTGTCGCTTGATAATGACTGGAATTATACTTATGTAAACAGGCGTGCCGGCGAAATATTCAGCAGAGAACCAGAAAGCCTTGTTGGAAAAAATATCTGGAAAGAGTTTCCTGAAGGAATTAACCAGCCTTTTTATGATACCTATTACAGCGCTAGGGAAACGCAGGAATACCATTACCTGGAGGAATATTACCCACCGTACGATAAATGGTTTGAGAATCATATTTATCCATCGAATGACGGCATTACAATTTTTTTTAAAGATGTAACAGAAATAAAAAAGGCACAAATTGCTTTAAAAAATAATGAAGAAAAATATCGTTCATTAATTGAGCAGGCATCTGATGGTATTGTGATAACAAATATGGATGGTGAGATTATTGAAGTAAATAATAGCATCAAACAGATGATTGGTTTTGATGAGGAGGAATTGATAGGGCACCATATAACCGAATACCTGCCCGAAGATGATATGGAAGTAATACCAATACGGATAAAAGATTTAATGGAAGGGAAAAGCCTGTTGTATGAAAGGCGGCTGCGTAAGAAAGACGGAACAATTTTGGACGTGGAAGTAAATTCCAGAATGGCCAGTACACATACACTAATTGGATTTTTGAGGGATATAACGGAACGGAAGAAAGCAGCACTGGAATTGAAAAAATCCAAAGAACGGTTTGAATTAATTGCGGAAGCTACCAGCGATGTGATTTGGGATCATGATTTCATTAGCAATAAAACCTGGGGTAATAACAACCTGTATGGGTTATATGGAATAGAACCGGGTTCGGCAACAATAACTTTTGAGATGTTTTTTAACCAGATTCACCCTGAGGATAAAGGAGGAATAAAACTGCGTCTTGATAAGGCAATAGAAGCCCGTGTTTCCTACGTAACAGAGCAGTTTAGGTTTAAGGTAGCTGACGGCAAATACCGGATTTTTAATGACAGTGCTCATATTAAATATGATGATAAAGGCAATCCGATAAGGATACTTGGTGCCATGATGGATATAACGGAAAGGGAAGAAGCTCAAAAAACCATTCGGGAAAGCGAAGAAAAATTCCGTACGATTGTTGAACAGGCATCTGATGGAATCTTTATTGCTGATGTGGATACTAGGTTTATAGATGTAAATACAAGCGGATGCCAGATAACAGGCTATAGTTTGGAGGAGTTGAAACAAATGAAAATTATCGATTTAATTCCAGAAGAAGATATCAAGACCAACCCCGTACAAGTAACGAAACTAAAATCTGGTGAAAGCATTGTTAACGAACGCAGATTAAAGCGGAAAGACGGTATTTTAATTGATGTGGAGATTAGTGCAAAAGTATTACCCGACGGAAGATTTCAGTCTATCGCCAGAGATATTACAAAACGTAAAAAAGCCGACGAAATCCTATACCAGTCCGAGCAAAAATATAAACTGCTGTTTTATGATAATCCATTGCCCATGTGGATGACCACGATACCTGAGCTTGATATTATTGACGTTAACGAATCGGCGATTAGAAAATATGGATACAGCAGAGAAGAATTTTTAAAACTCAATGCCAAAGACATGCGTCCTGCGGAAGATGTGCCTTATTTTTTATCCGAAGTTGAAAAGATGTTACCAAATAAAAATAATACCAGACAATGGCGACATAAAAAAAAGGATGGCACGCTAATCAACGTTGAAATTTTTAGTCACGAAATCGTGTATGAAGGAAAAAGGGTTTGGCTGGGTTTATCACATGATGTTACTGAAAAGTATGAAGCCAAAGAATTGTTACAAAAATCTTATGAAGATATCCGTCAGCTAGCTTCTAATCTGCAGAGCATAAGAGAAGATGAACGTACCAGTATTGCACGTGAAATACATGATGAGCTGGGGCAACAATTAACCGGCCTTAAAATGGATTTACATTGGCTTACCCGCAAGATAAACAGCAGCGATGAACAGGTAGCCGCTAAAATGCAGGAGAGTATTAAACTCATTGATGCCACGATTGCATCCGTAAGAAAAATATCAACCGACCTGCGGCCCAGTATTTTAGATGATCTTGGCTTAATACCAGCACTGGAATGGCAGGGCGAAGAATTTGAAAAACGCTCGGGTATTGCAGTAGAGTTTATTAACAATGCGGGTGAAAGATCGGTGCAGCCCGAAGTGGCAACTGCCATTTTTAGAATTTATCAGGAGCTCCTTACAAATATTGCCCGGCATGCAAACGCCAGCCAGGTAAAAGCCGAATTAACGATGGATAAAAGCCAGCTTTATTTCCGGTTAACAGATAATGGAATTGGGTTTAACCCCGAATTAATTAAAAATAAAAAAACGCTGGGTTTGCTCGGCATAAAAGAACGGTCCTTACTGTTGGGAGGTACATACGAATTTGAGAGTGCCCCAGGTAAGGGTTCTGTAACCAGTATTTCTATTCCAATTACATCCATTTAAAACCTTTTAATCAAAAAACTATGTTACGAATATTAATTGCAGATGATCATACAGTGGTTAGAAAGGGTTTGCGGCAGATACTGCTTGATGAATTTCCAACTGCTGAAATTCAGGAAGTAGCAGATGCAGAAGAGATGATAAAGCACATTATGTCGGCCAAATGGGATGTGGTGGTAAGTGACCTTTCTATGCCCGGGCGTAGCGGACTAGATGCACTGCAACAGATTAAAATCAGTCATCCAGAGTTACCGGTATTAATATTAAGTATTCATCCCGAAGAACAATACGCTTTGCGTGCACTTAAATCTGGAGCTGCTGGTTACCTCAGTAAAGATACCGCACCCGATGAACTGGTAAAAGCGGTACAAAAAGTTTTGCTGGGTAAAAAATATATATCGCAATCCATCGCCGAAAAGCTGGCCAGTAGTTTTTCTTCCGATTCATCATTAAGTCCGCATGAGTCG
>JBKJPN010000009.1:0-3940 GCA_046595125.1 Ferruginibacter sp. | reverse complement strand
GCAAAAACAGTTATTAATAAAGCAGCCAACGGCACCAAGGCCTGGGTTACATCACTTACAGGAAATTATAAAAACAATGAGTTATCGTATCTGTATTCACCCTGTTTTAATTTAAGCGGCCTAACACAACCGGTACTTTCTTTCAGCCATATTTTTGAAATTGAAGATGGGGTGCCTGCCGATTTTAACTGGGTTGAATATTCGGACAACGGTGGAGTTACCTGGAACAGGCTGGGCGTATATAATCAGCCCGGCAGCACCAACTGGTACAATGATCCCACGACAAAAAGTCAATGGCGGCCATCATTAACTACTTGGCATGTAGCAAGTATAGATATTCCAACAACTGCTGCAAATGTACGTTTCAGATTTGTTATGTCGAGCGATATGGGGTATAACCTCGAAGGCGTGGGAATAGATGACATTCACATTTTCGAAAAGACTTTAATTTATGCCAGTACGCCCCTAACAGGCATAACACAATCGGTAAGCGGTATAAACTGGGTGCATTTTAATTCGGGTACTGGTCGAAGGGTTGCATCTATCAATGCAAATGGTAATAACCTCGGCAACACCACAGTTGATGTTTATCCATTTGCCGGTGCCGTCCGTTTTAAAAACGGACAGTATTATGCAGACAGGAATATCGTGATAAGGCCAACTACGCAGCCGACATCAGATGTTTCGGTTCGCTTTTATTTTACCGATGCTGAGGCAAAAAGCTTATTGGCTGCAACTGGCTGCATTGCCTGCACCAAACCAAAAGACCCATATGATTTAGGTGTTACTAAATTCAGCGGAACGGCCATTCAGGAAAATGGAACACTTGATGATAATGCTGGTGGAAGCTATTTGTACATTTTGCCTGCCAATACCCAAATTATTCCTTATGATAATGGCTATTATGCTGAGTTTCCGGTAAATAGTTTCAGTGAATTTTGGTTGAATGATGGTGGTGCTGGCGGCATTCATCCATTGCCCATAAATTTACTCGCATTCGAGGCCATCAAACAAAACAAAAAAGTTTTATTGCAATGGACAACAGATAATGAACAGAACGCAGATAAGTATATTGTTGAACGAAGTGCCGATGGAAATAATTATACTGGCATTGGCTCTTTATTTGCTTTCAACAATAGCCAGAAAAATAATTATTCGCTTACTGATTTGCAACCTTTGTCGGGATTAAATCTGTACAGATTAAAAATGCAGGACAAGGATGGTTCTTTCCGATATTCGCCAATACGGAAGGTTAATTATAATAGTGATGCTGATGATATTACGCTGTATCCAAATCCGGTTGTTGAGGGAAAAATATTCATTGCTACATCTGGAAATATGAGCAGTGCAGTTTTATATGATGCAGCTGGCAAAACTATCCGCTCATTTATTTTGCAGGGAAGAAGCAACGAACTTGATTTAAAGGGAATTGCCAGAGGAACATACCAGCTTAAAATCACAGGCGACAAATCTGTACACACCGAAAAAATATTGATTCAGTAACAACTTTGCCAAAGTTCAAAACTTTGGTAAAGTTTACTTCGCTTAAATTCTATTTTCCCATTGCGGGAGCTTTTTTGTTTTAATTATTTGTAACTTACCGCAAACATAAATAATGGCTTTATTACCATGGCGTAACGGAAAAGTTATCCGCATACAAGATGAAACTTTCAGCACTAAAAGATATTGGATAGAAGTCCCCGAATTAGAATCTTTTGATTTTGTACCCGGACAATTTGTAACCCTTGATTTACCCATTCATGAAAAGGCAAATAAGCGCTGGCGCAGCTATTCCATTGCTTCTTGGCCCGATCGTACCAATGTATTTGAATTGGTGATTGTGTTGGATAAAAAGGGCGCAGGCACTAATTATATTTTTGATGATGTAAAAGTGGGTACCGAATTAACTTTCCGTGGTGCACAAGGTGTGTTCACGTTAAAAGAGCCTTTGGATAAAGAATTATTTTTAATCTGCACAGGTACCGGCGTTGCGCCTTTCCGCAGCATGGTCCATCACATCAAAAACAAAAATATACCCCATAAAAACATAACACTGGTTTTTGGCTGTCGCACAAAAGATGCCATCCTATATTATGAGGAGTTGAAAGAACTGGATGCTACCGTTGCCGGGTTCAAATACATTCCTACACTATCAAGAGAGCAATGGGATGGAGCAACAGGTTATGTTCATCCCATTTATGAAGAACTTTGTAAAGACAAACAGCCCGCAAACTTTTTAATTTGTGGCTGGCGTGGCATGATTGACGAAGCAAAGCAAAGAATATTGGATATGGGTTATGATAAAAAAGATATTCATGTAGAGATATATGGTTAACTGTTTTTTGAGTTGTATTTTTCATTAACTTGAAACTTTAATAATTGTTTGTATAAAAATTCAATATTGTTATGGGTGCTTCTTCCATGATTGTTTTGATTATTGCCGGGCTTGCATTTGCCGTGATTGCCATTCTGGTTGCCGGACTGGTAACCAAAGGAACTAAAAACAAAAGCAAAGCCGAACCTTATGAATGTGGTATTCCCACACAGGGAAAAGCATGGACACAACTGAATGTTGGTTATTATCTATTTGCACTTGTCTTTTTAATTTTTGATGTAGAGCTGATATTCATCTTTCCTTGGGCTGTTGTAGCAAAGTCTGTGGGATGGGTTGCATTGGTAGAGATCATCATTTTCTTTTTCATATTATTTATGGGTTTTTTATATGCACATAAAAAAGGAGCGTTGAAGTGGAAGTAAGAACCTGGCCCCCTCCAGCTCCCCCGAAGGGGGAGGGTTATCGCAGCGAAAATTTTGGAGAAGATCGAATTGAAAAAAGCAAAAATTGAGTTTAAATAAATATGAATAACGCTTCAAATAATTCAGAGTCTTTCAAAGCCCCTCCATCGGAGGGGTTTGGGGAGGCCTTTCCGGGTAAAATTGAAGAAACTCCCGGCGGTGGCATTGTTTTGAGCAAACTGGATGATATCATTAACTGGGCACGTTCAAATTCTTTGTGGCCATTAACTTTTGCCACCAGTTGCTGTGGTATTGAGATGATGGCAACCGCTTCTGCCAAATATGATTTCTCCCGTTTTGGTTTTGAAGTTGCCCGAGCCTCTCCACGCCAGGCTGATGTAATCATCATTGCCGGTACCATTGTAAATAAAATGGGACCGGTGTTAAAAAGACTGTATGATCAGATGGCTGATCCGAAATATGTAATTGCTATGGGTGCCTGTGCTATAAGCGGCGGCCCTTTTTTTTATAATACCTATTCGGTGGTTAAAGGCGCCGATCATATTATTCCTGTGGATGTATATGTGGCTGGCTGTCCGCCACGGCCCGAAGCTTTGTTGCATGCACTCATCAGCCTGCAGGAAAAAATTAAAGCCGGTATGACCAGAGAACAGATAAAGGAAGGATAGTTATTATAATCAGGTAAAAAGTAAATAAAGTATTTAAAGTAAACGGGAATTAAGGAATAATAATTCATGACGAACGAAGAATTGAAAATCAAAATAACCGAACTGCTTGCCACTGCCACTTTTGATGAGACTGGAGAGTGGCTGAATATTTCCATTGATTCAAAAGACTGGTTAGTATTTGCTCAACAACTTTGCTGCGATGAAACCCTTCAATTTGATTATCTTTTTTGCCTGACTTGCATCGACAACAAGACAAATCTTACCATGGTTTATCACCTTACCTCAACTAAATACCGACACAATATAGTAGTAAGAACAAGTTTGAATACTGATATTCCTGAAATTGAATCTGTCGCTAATATTTGGAGGACAGCAGATTTTCATGAAAGAGAAGTGTATGAAATGTTTGGCGTTAATTTTTTAAATCATCCCGATCTGAGGCTGTTGATATTGCCCGATGGCTGGGAAGGAAAGAATCCAATGCGTAAGGATTTTGAAGATCCGGTTAATATGAT
>JBKJPN010000221.1:0-3265 GCA_046595125.1 Ferruginibacter sp. | reverse complement strand
AAACCCTAATCCTCCATTTCCTCTTTTATCTCTTCCCAAATTTTCACCAGCAGTTTATCAATTTGCTGCCCGTCCATATCTATAATTTCAAAATCAAAACCATTCCAGTCAAATTTTTCACCCGTAACAGGTATATGCTCCAGTTCATGTAAAACAAAACCGGCCAAGGTATCAAAATCATGTTCTCCCTCATTCATCCATTCAGTCTTTTCAAAATGACTTAAAAAATCATAAAACGGAATTTGTGCATCCACCAGAAAGGTTCCATCTTCCCTTGCTATAATTTCATACTCTTCCTGTCCGCTTTGCGGCACATCGCCAACAATGGCCTCCAGCACATCATTCAGCGTAATCATACCTTCCAGTGTACCGTACTCATTTACAATAAAGCAACTGTGTATTTTAGATGATTTAAATTTTTCGAGCAACTGATAAGCACTGTTATTTTCGGGCACAAACATGGCTGGTTTGGCTAGCTTTTTAAGCAAGGTGGTTTCCGATGCTTTTACAATATCTTTTACAAAAATAACCCCGGTAATATCATCCACTACTTTATCGCAAATGGGATAGGTGGAATAAGTAAGCACATCAAAGCGGTTACGAAAATCCTGTACAGTTTCGTTTTCATCAAACCAGATAATATCAGTGCGGTGCGTCATCAACGATGTAATATTTCTATCGCCCAGGTGAAACAGCCTTTCAATAATTTCTTTTTCTTCCTCTTCAATGGCACCATGTTCGCTGCCTTCGGTTATCATGGCTTTAATTTCCTCTTCGGTTACGGCATTGTCGGCCGAGGTTTTTATATTAAACAGCTTAAAGAACAACTGAGATATTTTTGAGAGCAACCAAACAATCGGATAAGTAACTACCGAAAGCATATTCATTGGTGCCGCCACCATTCTTGCTATTTTTTCGGCACGTAACATACCCAGTCTTTTTGGCATCAGTTCACCAAAAATGATGGATAAAAATGTAACGATAATGACAATAATAACAGTTGATATGGTATCAGCGTAAGGCTTCAGTATTTCAAATTTCTCAAAAAACGGCTGCACCAGGCTGCCAAATTTTTCGCCTGAATAAACACCTGTTAAAATAGCAATAAGGGTGATAAATATTTGAGCAGTAGACAAAAATTTCTCAGGATTCTCGGCTAAATCCAACGCTACTTTTGCCTTGAGATCGCCTTTTTTTGCCATCGATTCCAAGCGGGCCTTTCTGGCACTCACCAAAGCAATTTCCGACATTACAAAAAGGCCATTTACAACAATAAGAACAGCTAATATGAATACTTCTACCATGATTTTTTTAATGCAAACCGTAATTTTTGTTAAACGATTTTCCCGACAAATATCCGATAAGTATTCCAATAAGTCCGCCACATGTTATATCTATGGGATAATGCACCCCTACATACACCTGTGCAAATGAAATACTAAAGGCCCAAAAGAAGAATAAAAATGGCCATGTTTTAAACCTTGTTTTCAGCGTTAAGTACAAAAATGTAGCCATTCCAAAATGATTTGTGGCATGTGACGAAGTAAAGCTGGAGCTTTGCGGCCGGTAGCCTACCAGTACATGTATCCAACTGGCAAAATCGGGCTCGTTGCAGGGGCGAAGGCGAATGATATTATGTTTAATAATGCTGCTGCTTACAAAATCGGTAAGAATCACAGTGCATGCAGCAAATATCACCCACCACAAACCGGTTTTTTTAAAATTAATAGTAACCAGTAAAACCAAAAAAAAGTACAATGGTATCCACATGTTTGAGTTACGCAACCACGGCAGTAACCAATCGAAAAAAGCATTGCTCCAGTCGTAGTTTATAACCCTAAAAAGTTGCCGGTCGTATGTAAGCAATTGATTCATTGGCTGCAAGATGCTGTTAAATACCCACAGCCAAAAATAATTAAACTAAATTTGTTTACTTATTAAATAATTCTGCATGTTGTTTTTACAAAAAATCCCCAAACTACTTCGTTGGATTTTTTCGGTGGTTATAATTTTGCTGGTAGTAATGACCCTCTCACGGTTTATTATCTACTGGACATTTAATCCGCCAGGCAAGGCATTTTCGGGCTCGGCATTTATTTTAGGATTCCGGTACGATGCCCGTGTGGTATGCATTGTAGGGCTTGTCATGATGCTTTTATGTGCAATTCCATTTCTAAACCCATTTAAAAATAACAAAGCCAGCAAATTCTGGAATTTTATAGTGCCGCTTGCTTTTATACTGTTGGTTTTTGTACTGGCGGTTGATTTTTATCATTTTGATTACCTGCATCAGAGGCTTAACGCAACAGTTTTAAATTATTTACAGGATGCTGGCATTTCTATTAATATGATGTGGCAGTCGTATCCGATGTTAAAAATAACCATTGCCATTTTGCTGCTGCTTGTTTTGGCAAGATTTGGATTTGGAAAATTATTGGCTGCTTACCAGCAACAATACAGTTTTAATAAACGCAAAGGAGCGTTGCAATATGTTATCGCCTTTCTGATATTTGGCATTTTCATTTTCGGAAAAATTGGGCAGTTTCCACTTCGCTGGAGTGATGCTTATACTTTAAGCGATGATTTTAAAGCGAACCTTGCGCTGAATCCTTTTCAAAGTTTTTTAAGCACGTTGAATTTCAGGAACGCATCGTACGATATAAAAAAAGTAAGAGCGGATTATAGTTTGATGGCTAACTATTTAGGTGTAAACAACCCCGATAGCACGAACTTAAACTATAAAAGAATTTATGCGGCGAGTGATACCGACGGCATCAGGCCGAATATCGTTTTAGTTATCTGCGAAAGTTTCAGCGCATACAAAAGCAGCATGTACAACAATCCCTTAAACACCACGCCTTATTTTAATGAACTGTGTGAGAAAGGAATTTTCTTTGACCGATGTTTTACCCCTGCTTATGGCACCGCCCGTGGTGTGTGGGCCACCATCACCGGCATACCGGATGTAGAGAGCCCTAAAACCGCCAGCCGCAACCCAAATGCGGTTGACCAGCAAACCATCATCAACAGTTTTACTGGTTACAATAATTTTTATTTTTTGGGCGGAAGTGCCACCTGGGCAAATATCCGTGGTGTGCTTACCAACAATATAAACAAACTAAAATTGTATGAGCAGGATGATTATAAAGCGAAGAAAATTGATGTGTGGGGCATCAGTGATAAAAATTTAATGCTGGAAGCTAATCAGATTTTAACGCAACAAACAAAACCATTTTTTGCCATTATTCAAACAGCCGATAATCAC
>JBKJPN010000180.1:0-17070 GCA_046595125.1 Ferruginibacter sp. | reverse complement strand
CAAAACTATTGATTGGTCTTGGATTGGCAGCCTCTTCCACCATAACCGGTGCCATTAAAATTTCTTCAATGCGTGCAATGGCGGCGCTGCCTTTTTGCATATTATAAAACGAAGTAGATAAAGATTTAGCAGGGCTGATGATTTGCGTAAATATGCCGATATAAATTATAAAGCCTTTGGCTGTTAAATCGCCGGCTCCGGTACCTAATACCAATTGACCACCAAAATAAAGAATACCACATAACACCAAAACGCCTAAAAACTCCGACAAAGGCGAAGCCAGATCCCGACGATACTGCATTTTATTTTTGATGTGAAACAAATCTTCGTTGTGATCGTCGAATTTTTTGCCTACTAACTTTTCTGCCGTAAAAGCTTTGATTACTCTAAGTCCGCCCAAGGTTTCATCCAAAACAGAAAGCGCCTCTCCCTGCTTGATGGCAGCAGCACTGGATTGTTTTTTTAATGACCGGCTGATACGACCAATGATGAAACCGGTGAGTGGTAAAAAAATCAGTAAGAATAACGAAAGCTGTGGACTAATAAATATTAATGTCACCAAAAAAAAGATAATGCTAATGGGATCCTTTATAAAACCTTCTACCGTGCCTACTACCGAGTTTTCCAATTCAGCAACATCATTGGTCATTCTGCTCATGATATCACCTTTTCGCTGCTCGGTAAAATAACCGATGGGCATCATCAGGATTTTATGAAACAGCTCTTTCCGTAACCTGTTCATTACACCGTTTCTCATAGGGGCCAATATATAATACGACAGGTAAGTAAAAACATTTTTCAACAGCACGGCAATAATCACCATTACACAAATAACAGCTAATACATAAACTTTTCCCTTAGTAGCCATCAATTCCTGCAACTGGTAGCTTAGAAAATTTATTAGGTCCTGCGAAGAACTAATAGATGCTGGTTTTACAACAATTTGTTTTCCTTGCGTAAAAATCAAATCCAGAAAAAACGGTAAAGAACCGATTGATACTACCGAAAAAATAATCGCCAATATGACAAACAAAAAGTATAACGTTATATTACCTTTATAAGCCGCTAGGTAGCGAAAAAGCCTCGAATATTTCCTCATAGTTTTATAATTCAGTCAAATCAGGGCAAAGTAACTAATTTTACAACGATTAAAGCGTAATAACATGTTAGAAGGTAAAAGGCAAAAGATGGTAGCCGGGCTGCTTAATAAAGAATTGAGCGATATTTTTCAAAGGCTGGGTATCTCCATGATGGACGGAGGAATGGTTTCTATTTCGTCGGTAAAAATTACACCCGATTTGTATGAGGCAAGGATATACTTAAGTTTTTTTCAGGTTAAAGATAATTTTGATGCGCTGAAGAAAATTGAGGAACGCAGTTGGGAGATTAAAAAAGAATTAACATCGAGGGTGCGTCATCAATTACGCAGTATGCCCAACCTTACTTTTTTTATTGATGATACTTTGGATTATGTAGATAAGATGGAAAAGATATTTAAGGAGATTAAAGAGCCGCCCCTATCCCCTAAAGGGGGAAAAGGAGAAGATTGAAGCGGAGAACTTCTAACCTTTAACCCTTTAAAGCTGATATGTACCTAACCTTTGCCTGGCGATATTTTAAAGCAAAAAAAAGCACTACTGCCATCAACCTAATTGCATGGCTTACGGTGGGTATTATTGCTGTTGCAACTTGCTGTCAGGTTGTTGTGCTAAGCGTTTTTAATGGCTTTGAGGATTTGGTTAAATCTTTATACTCTTCTTTTTATACCGATATTAAAGTAGTACCGGCCACGGGAAAAACTTTTATTTTTACTGCTGCGCAGATGGCTTCTTTAAGAAAACAACCGGCAGTTGCAGATTTTTCGATGATTGCCGAGGAGAAGGCACTTCTTAAAAATCAGGATGCCCAAACGGTAATTTATCTAAAAGGTGTTGATGATCACTACAAGCAGGTAAGCGGGGTTGCTCAAAAAACAAACAGAGGAAAATATTTTACCGGTACCACCCAAGACCCATACCTGGTAACAGGTTCGGGCATTCAAAATGCAGTGGCTTTCAGTATCGACCCAGC
The DNA here is from genome assembly GCA_046595125.1 of Ferruginibacter sp. Taxonomy (GTDB): domain Bacteria; phylum Bacteroidota; class Bacteroidia; order Chitinophagales; family Chitinophagaceae; genus Ferruginibacter. Next base: position 15,000 of record JBKJPN010000180.1, on the reverse strand, counting down.
TTTTCCAGCCAATGAACTTACGCTCATTTTACCCAAAAAAAATAGTTTGAATAATGACCCCATGCAGTCGTTGAGCGAAGGTTTTATTAACCCGGCGGGTTCGTTTACCATTCAGCAAGAGTTTGATGATAAGTATGCCATTACCAATATTGGATTTGTAAAACAACAAATGAATTTTGCCGCCGATGAATTTAGTGCGGTAGAAATTAAATTAAAGGATGGCGCTGATTCGAAAGAAGAAAAAATAAAACTAGATGCCCTGCTGGGCAACAATTATAAAGTACTTACTAAGTATGAGCAAAATATGAGCCTGTACAATACCATGAAGCTGGAAAAATGGGCCATTTATGCGATACTAACTTTAATCCTCATCATTGCAGCATTTAACATGATCAGTGCTTTAACCATGCTAGTGCTGGAAAAACGAAAAGACATTGGCGTATTGCAAAGCATGGGCAGCAGCCGTGCAACCATCCTTAGAATATTTTTGAGCGAAGGGTTATTACTGGGCACAATTGGTACAGCCGGAGGCATTCTGCTGGCAACGATTTTTTGCTTTTTACAGCTAAAATTTAAGCTCATTAAATTACAAGGAGGTTCTTTTTTGATAGACTATTTTCCGGTAAAATTGATTGCAACTGATTTCTTACTGGTGGCTGTAACGGCCACCGTTATTGCATTTTTGGCCGCCTGGTTTCCGGCACGTAAGGCCAGCAGGCAGGAGTTTGAATTGAGATAAACCGCAGATATCGCTGATTTATTGAATTCGCAGATTCTTTGCATCCGAATAAATGTTTTCAGCGAAATCTTTGCAATCAATTAAATCTGCGATAATTAATAATCCCCCAACGTTTCCGGCAATTGAGCCAACGCCTTTGCCAGTTGCTCATCATTGGGCGCTATACCGTGCCACTCATGGGTGCCTTCCATAAAATCAATTCCTTTGCCCATTTCGGTTTTCATTAAAATAACAATGGGTTTACCTTTGCCAACAAAGGTTTTGGCATTATTTAAACCAGCTACCACTGCATCCATATCGTTGCCTTCCATTTCCAGCACCTGCCAGTTAAAAGCTTCAAATTTTGCTTTTAAACTTCCCAAGGCCATTACAGAATTGGTTGATCCATCAATCTGCTGCCCGTTTACATCGATGGTTGAAATTAAATTATCAACATTTTTATGTGCCGCAAACATGATGGCTTCCCAGTTTTGACCTTCGTCCAGTTCGCCATCGCCATGCAGCGAAAAAACAATATTATCATCATTATTCAGTTTTTTGGCAAGGGCTGCGCCAATAGCCACACTCATGCCTTGGCCAAGTGATCCGCTGGCAATTCTCACCCCTGGTAAATGTTCATGTGTGGTTGGGTGACCTTGCAGGCGACTGTTTAGTTTTCTGAAAGTACTCAATTCTTTAACCGGGAAATATCCACTACGAGCCAAAGTGCTGTAAAACACTGGCGAAATATGGCCGTTGCTTAAAAAAAACAAATCCTCACCCACACCATCCATATTGAATTGGGGATTGTGTTTCATAATATCAAAATACAGCGCCGTAAAATATTCAGTACAGCCCAAAGACCCGCCGGGATGGCCACTTTGAACGGCATGCACCATCCTAACTATATCCCTTCTTATTTGTGTTGCTGTTTCCTTTAAGTTGTTCATATCTTGATTATTTCATTTTTAATGAAGCCTAATTGGCTGCAAACCTACTTTAAAATCAAATTACTATCAAAGTAAATTAGATAGTTGGGGTGATACGTTAATAATAAGTTCATAATTATATCGTTATTTTGTTGCAGATAAGTAAGAAAATTCATTTTTAAGCCAAGTATATAATAGTTCAGGCATCTTATTTGCTGAAAAAAGAATCTAACTTATTAAAAATTATCTTTACTACTACATGTATATTTAATACTTTTGTAAGTATAAAAGATTGAACAAATTACAAGAATGGACAATATCTTACTTAGTGCGGCGCTTGCTTTTTTAATAACTTTTTTTGCTATTCCGGTAATTATTCAAATTGCTAAAGACAAAAAACTGTTTGACGAGCCAGATGAACGTAAGGTTCATAAGAATGTAATTCCAACTTTGGGGGGGCTTGGTATTTTTGCAGGTTTTATCATTGCTACTTTAATGGGGGTGCCAGCTGGTATAACATCAGAACTGCAGTATTTTGCTGCTGCTACAACCGTTATATTTTTCTTGGGTATTAAAGATGACATACTGGTTTTATCGGCCAGTAAAAAGTTTGTTGGTCAGTTAATTGCGGCCGGAATTATTATAAAATTTGGGGGCGTTCAAATTACCAATATGCATGGCTTTTTGGGTATTTACGAAATACCACATATTGCCAGCATTGTTGTTTCGCTTTTCACCATTATCGTTATCACCAATTCGTTCAACCTCATTGATGGCGTAGATGGTTTGGCCGGAAGCTTAGGTTTACTGACCACTCTGGTTTTTGGAGCTTACTTTTTTTATGCCGGCCAGTTAATGTATGCCGTTATGGCTTTTGCATTGGCAGGTAGCACCATTGCATTCTTAATTTACAATTTCTCTCCAGCAAAAATATTTATGGGAGATACTGGGTCTTTATTGTTGGGACTCATCAATTCAATACTTGTTATCAAATTCATCAATGTTGCAGGCAACCCCGCTTCTAATTTTCCGATAGAATCCGCTCCAGCCATTGGTTTCGCCATATTAATGATTCCACTTTTTGATACCCTACGTGTTTTTGGTTTACGAATATTAGACAGGCGCTCTCCCTTCAGTCCTGATCGAACTCATGTACATCATTTTTTACTGGATTTGGGTTTAAGTCACCGTATGGTAACCATCACTTGTGTATTGGTGAATATGGCTTTTATTAGCATAGCTTATTTTCTCCGTGGCTTGGGCACCACGCCTTTGTTAGGCATATTATTATTGTCGGCATTTATTTTTATTGGTGTAATTTATTACAGTCGCCCCAGTCGTAAAAAATTGGCCACCAGCCAGGTTAAAAAAACCGCTATTATCAAATCGCATAAGATTCTTACACTTGCCGGCGAAGGAGTAGAAGCTGACTAAGTTTCCCTTGATCAATTATCGTTAGTAAAAATTTAACGCATTTGACTATATTCGTTTGTAGTTAATTTAGTTAGACTGTAGTTTTTATATAGCTTTGCAGCCAGTAAATAAATAAAATATGAGCGAAGAATTAAGTACCATTATAAGTGATACCGAAGGATCAATGCTGAAAGCGTTGGATCATCTTGAGGCAGAGCTGGTTAAAATACGTGCCGGCAAAGCAAACCCAAATATGCTTGATGGCATTGTTGCCGATTACTATGGCAATCCAACGCCTATCAGCCAGATTGCCAACATTTCTGCGTTGGATGCCCGTACCATTTCGGTACAGCCATGGGAAAAAAACATGTTGGCGCCTATTGAAAGAGCTATTACTATGGCCAATATTGGCATTAACCCACAGAACGATGGCAACATCATCCGTTTGTTTTTACCCCCGCTTACCGAGGAAAGACGGAAAGAATTGGTGAAGAGATGTAATGCAGAAGGCGAACATGCAAAAATAGCTATCAGAAATATTCGAAGAGATGGTATTGAAGGTATTAAGAAACTGCAAAAAGATGGCCTGAGCGAAGACCTGAGTAAAGATGCCGAAAAAGAAGCACAGGATATTACCGATAAATACGTTTCATTAATTGAAAAGCACCTAGAAGCCAAGGAAGTAGAAATTATGGCTGTTTAGGCTACATTATACTTGCCTGCAGGTATCTTTTTTCGTTACAATACTTACCTCAATTTAATTTATGTTTCAACAGGCAATAGAAAAAGTTTTACAGTTTACCCGCCCGCTGCATACCATTTCACGTACTTACGGCGGGATGGTTTTACCCGGCAGTTCTACCTTCTTTTTTGTAAACGACAGCGGTGTGGCTATTACCTGCAAACATGTAATGGACCTGATACCTGCGGCAGAAAATATCAACCAAACCTATCAGAAATATGTTGCCGAGCGTAACCTGATTCCTAATGATGGTAAGTACAAAAGAAATATTCAGGGACTTCAGTTAAAATATAAATACCTGCCCGAAACAACCGTACAGTTGAAAAATAATTTTCTGAACTGCTTTGATACCATCAGCGAAATAACCTGTCATGCCCACCCCACACTGGATTTAGCCATACTGGAGTTTAAAGGTTTCAACAAAATATTTTACAACTCTCATGCAAGTTTCTTAAAGGACGGTAGTGCAATTAAGCAAGGGAAGTCTTTGTGCCGAATTGGTTTTCCTTTTCCGGAGTTTAATAATTTTAAACACAATCCGCAAACAGATGATATAGAATGGACTAACACAGGTAATCCGAATTCGCCCTCATTTCCTATTGATGGGATTGTAACACGGTTTGTAGCCACCCAGCCCGACAGCGGCATTACTGGCATTGAAATGAGCACGCCCGGTTTACGTGGACAGAGCGGCGGACCCCTGTTCGACACCAATGGCAATATTTACGGAATGCAGTTTGCCACCAATCATTTGCATCTGGGCTTTGATATGAAAGATTTTGAAATCATCAACAATGGCAAGAAAAACAAAGTGTCCAACAACCCATTCTTACACGTTGGCATTTGTGTACATGTTGATAAAATAAAAGAGTTTTTAAGAGAGAAAAATATATCTTTTACTGAAACTGATTAGAGTTAGTTTGCAGGTCTGCGATTGGCCAAATACACACCGGTTAAAATCAGCAGCAAGCACCCAAACTGTTTCCAGCCTACTTCTTCGCCATAAATCAATCCCCAAAAATTTGCGACAATTGGTATTCCGTAAGTTACCATTGATGCAAAAACAGCACCTGCCCGTTTTACCAATACATAAAAAATTATGGATGCAATGGCTGTGGCAAAAATACCCAGCATGGCTGCATGGCTGGTTGAGTACAATATATCGGAATCGGTAAGCGGCAGGCTGAAATAGCCAGTAAAATAAAGTACAATTAATGCAGGTATTGCATTTAAGCTAAGCGCAACGGATGCAATTTGCAATGACCCAATATTAGACAAGTGCTTGTACACCATATTTACATTAATGCCATAACAGATGGTAGCCAGCACCACAAAAGACACATACAACATGTTGTGATTCTCCTGCGTATGCCCTTTACTAAATAACAATAAAATACTGCCAGTAAATGCAACCAGTATACCGAAAATTTTGTTTGAGGATGTTTTGGAACTGAAGAACAAAGCACCGGTTAGAATTACAAAGATGGGTGTTAAGGAATTCAGTGTGCCTGCCAGTGCACTATCTATACCCAGTTCGGCAACACAAAATAAATAAGCCGGCAATAAACTACCCAGCACGCCCGACATAAAAATAACCCCTAGTTTATTACGAGGTACTCTATTAAAATGCCTGATTGCCGAGGGCAACAACACAATACCCGAGAAAACAATTCGCAGCGATGCTACCTGAAAAGCCGTCAAATTAACGAGGCCTTCCTTCATCATAATAAAGCTGCTGCCCCATATGATGGACAGCAGAATAAAAATAAACCAGTTTAAAAACCCTTTGTTCAATGAATAAATTTGTGCGGCAAAGTTGTATTAATTCTATTAAATAAAATAATTATTTAGTAATGGTCTTTTATAAACAATTTTTGAAGTATTGACGAATTGTTATACATTTCGTCTAGTTCCAAATATTATATTCATAAACCAAAACTTTAACTCATGGGATTTATCAAAGAATTTAAAGACTTTGCTATGAAAGGCAGTCTTGTTGACATTGCTGTAGCTTTTGTTATGGGCGGTGCATTTGGCAAAGTTGTATCTTCTTTTACAGATGGAATAGTATCACCACTTATTGGCATGATTGGAGGTGCTGATTTAAGTAAAAATGTTTGTGTACTTAAAGAAGGTATTGCAGAAGTTAAAGATGCTGCAGGTAAAGTAGTTACTGAAGCCGTTGCAGAAGTTTCGTTGAAATGGGGTGATTTTTTAACTGCCATTATCAACTTTATCATTGTTGCCTTTGTTATGTTCTTGGTTATTAAAGCCATTAACAAAATGAAGAAAAAACAAGAAGAAGCTGCACCCGCAGGCCCATCTTCAACCGATGCTTTGCTGATGGAAATTAGAGATTCGTTGAGGAAATAATTGAATCAGCTTACCAGGGACAGCATCAGTGGATGTTGTCCCTTTTTATTTAACTCAAATTAAAAGGATGAAAAAAATTTATACCCTTATTTTACTGGTATTTGCAATCAATTTCTGTCAGGCACAAGACCCATCGATTAAGGATTTAAAAAATGAAGCTTCCAAATCTATTAAAAAGGATGCGGCAGATACTACAACTAAAACCTGGAAGCTGGGTGGGCTTTTTAATTTAAATATCAACCAGGGTACACAAAGTAACTGGTCGGCCGGTGGCGAAAAATTTTCGTTTTCCCTGAATGCGTATCTGAATGTTTTTGCCTTCTACAAAAAAGATAAACATAGCTGGGATAATAATCTTGACCTGGCTTATGGCATTGTAAACACAACCAGCTTAGGTTCTCGTAAAGCCAGTGACAGGATTGATTTACTTTCGAAATATGGTTATGCCATTTCGCCCAAATGGAATGCAGCGGTTTTATTTAATGGCCGCACCCAGTTTACCGACGGCCGGGCTTATTCAAAAACCGCTGCCGGCGCCGATACTTCTTCAGTAATATCTAAAACCTTTGCTCCAGCCTATATATTGCTTTCGCTGGGTTTGGATTATAAACCAAGAGAGAACTTTTCATTATTTATTTCGCCCTTAACCGAGCGGTGGGTAATTGTAAACGACAGTGCACTGGCACCGCTCTATGGTGTTTTGCCGGGGAAAAAATCCAGAAACGAGTTGGGTGCATTTGTCTCGGCTAATTACACAGCCAAGCTGGGCAGCAATTTTGTATACAAAACCAAGCTGGACCTTTTTTCTAACTACAAACAAAAACCGCAAAACATAGATATTTTCTGGACCAACTCATTAACGGCAAAGCTCACAAAGTATATCAACTTTTCTTTTAACCTAGATATGATATACGATGATAACACACAAAACGTAAACCCCGCAAAAGGCCCGGCAGCACAGTGGTTACAGTTGATGGGCATTGGCTTCGCCTATAATTTTAATAAAAAATAAATGTTAAGATTTTATTTCCCAACTAATATTTGCATTAATCAGCTGGTGATTGTTCCTCTATTTTTTAATGTTCTTAACAAATGATTGGCTGCATTCTTTTACTTTTGCACCATGCTAAAACCCTTAATTGCTGTAATTGCATGTACAACCCTAACCACGCAATTATCCGCTCAAGACAAAACCGTAAAAGAGTTCCAGAAAGTAGCTTTAAAAGAACTTAAGCCGTTGGAAAAAGACGGCTGGAGAAAAAAAGGAACATTTATTTTTAACATTAACCAGGGCGCTTTGCGAAACTGGGCCGGAGGTGGTGAGCAAAACACACTTGGTTTTACAACCCTACTTAATTACAATGTTGATCACCGGAAAAGAAAATTCACCTGGAATAATTATGTTGATATAGCCATCGGTTTTCAAAATGCCAGTAGTTTTGGACAATTCAGAAAAGTTGACGACCGCATTGACCTTACTAGTAAATACGGTTACCAGTTTTCGGGTAAATGGTATGCAGCAATATTGACAAACTTTAATACGCAGGCATTAGCCGGGTATAGTTATTCTGATTCGATAAATACGAAGATTTCCAATATTCTCTCACCCGGCAAAATCCTGCTTTCGGCTGGTATCGATTTTAGACCCGACAAGACATTTACACTTTTTTTATCGCCTGTTACAACAAGATTTGTCTTAAAAACAGATGAAGACTTTTACACGATTGACAAATTTGGTGTAACAGCCAATCGCAAATCTAATACAGAATTAGGTGCTTTTGCAACTGCTAAATACACAAAAAAGTTTACAGGCTGGGCGCACTATGCCGGTAGAATCGACCTGTTCAGTAATTATAAGAGCGCCCCCGAAAACGTAGATGTTTTCATTACCAACCTGGTGACTATGAAATTTAATAATTGGCTGGCCACCAATATCAGCGTAGATGTGGTTTATGACGATGATATCATACAAAAAACACAACTTAAAGAAGTTTTAGGCATAGGGCTTACGCTAAAACTGTAGCAGCTTCTTATTAATGTTTTTCCACATTGTAAGTATAGCAAGGCTATAGAGGCCAAAATCTATCAACTTATCAATACATTTGCTGCTGTTAAATACAGCAGCATTTTTTATTTTATAAATCCCAACAGTTGAACACAGCATCGTACCAGATTAAGTTAGAACAGTTTGAAGGACCATTTGACCTGCTTTTATTTTTTATTGAAAGAGATGAACTGGATATCTACAATATCCCTATCACCAAAATCACCAATGATTTTCTGGACTTTATACAAAACAGCGAAAAGCTGAATATTGAGCTGAGCAGCGAATTCATTTTGTTCATCAGCACGTTGATGCGTATTAAAGCAAAAATGCTGATACCCCGAAAGGAAATTGATGCCGACGGAAATGAAATTGACCCCCGACAGGAATTGATTAATAAGATACTGGAATATAAAAGATTTAAGGAAGCCTCGGTTAAAATGGCGGAGCTGGAAGCGGAAAGGATGTTTATGATGAAGCGTGGAAATCTGCAGCAGGAAATAGCGCAGATTGGTGAAGAAGCCGGCGAAGGAACAGAGATACAAACAGTAACACTTTTCAAGCTGATGAAGGCTTTTGAAAAAGTAATTGCCAAATTACAGGAGCGTAATTTTAAGCCGGTACATACCGTGGTTCGTTACAACTATACCATGGAACAAAGCAGGGAATATATGTTGAATGTTTGCAGCGAAGAAAAAACAGTTTCGTTTGAAAAAATATTTGAAATTTGCGAAAATCGCATCCATGCAATATTTCTTTTCTTATCGTTACTTGAACTGGTTCAAATGAGATACATGAGTTTACTTAGCGGCGAAGGCCGCAATAATTTTATTGTGGAGTGGAATGAAAACAGGGAAGAAGAAATTATAGGGCTTTTGCCGGGCGAAGAGCCGCCATCACTAAATTAATTTGTCTCCCTCGTTTTATACGGGATATTTTTTGTTTTATAGGATTGTCAATTTGACAGTTTCAAAAATTGGCAATATATTTGATGTTTAAACATTGAATTTAAAAACAAAATCATGAAGACATTATTATTTAAAGCATCAGACAGGGGCAGCGCAGATTATGGCTGGTTAAAACCCAATTACTATTTTAGCTTTGCCGATTACCGTGATGCTGCCAAAGTACATTTTGGATTACTAAGGGTGTTGAACGATGATTTTATTGCCGGTGGCGGGTCGTTCCCAACTCATCCGCACGATAATATGGAAATTATTACCATTCCGTTTACCGGAGCACTCAAACACAAAGACAGCTCTGGTGGAGAAGGCGTAATACAAGCAGGCGATATACAGATTATGAGCGCCGGTACCGGTGTACAGCATTCCGAAGCCAATGCGTCTGCAACAGACCCGGTAACACTTTTCCAGGTATGGATTTTTCCAAAAGAAAGGAATATAAAACCAAGGTATGATCAGAAAACTTTTGATGTAACTGAAAGAGTAAATCAATGGCAAACCGTTGTTTCACCGGTGGAATCTGATAAAGCTTTATGGATAAACCAAGATGCCCGCTTTTCATTAACCAAACTGGATGCAGGTAAAGAACTTAATTACAGCAACGCTTTTAAGGGTAACGGTATTTTTTTGGTTGTTATAAACGGAGCGGTAGAAGTTGGCGGACAACAACTAAATAAAAGAGATGCGCTGGGCATATCAGAAGCCGACAGCTTTACCATTAATGCATCAGAAGATGCGGAATTGCTGGCAATAGAAATTCCGATGAATTAAATATCAGTAATAAATCCAGAGCATGATGGGATGCCCAGGCTTATCTAGGTAAGTTTTTAATTTTGTTATAAACGCTGGAGAAACGGTTGGGCATCCTAGGCTTAGGCAAATAGGTTGAGGAGCTACTTCATTATCGGGCACACAGTTGTAGCCATGCAGTACCACAGACCTGTCGAAAGCCTTGCTGTTGCTATTGTCTAATCCGTACAGCTTATAAGCTAGTCCAAATTTTCCATAGTAAGAATTACCCAGTTTATATTTTCCCAGCGAAGTACAATAGCTATTGGGTGTGTTGGAGAAATTAAGTTCATCGGTTCCTATGTCAGAACCACTTCCGTGCGTTACCAGTCCGGCAATTTCCACAGAATCCTTTTTGAAATTGTAAACAAAAAAACGGTTTTTGCCTGAGGGTATCCGCATATCTACCAAAAAACAAATTTCATTGTTAAATGAATGACCAGCTACATAATACCTTGCCAGCAATGCTTTTTGTTTTAGCCGAACTGCAATCTTCCGATGCTCATTATCCTTTTTAACGTTGAAATAAAAAGGTTTTTTATCTGCTGGGATATTTGATGTAGGCTTGTATCGATAATAATATCCAAATGTAGAAAGGGTAAGCATAAACATACCCCAAATGATGATTGTAATGCTGGCTGATTTCATAAAAATGTTACGGTTCATAGATCCTTAACGGAGCTAATTCCATAAAATTTTTGTTGGCCTGTTAAATAATATTAAAAGAAAATCAGTCGGCAGAGCGGCAAAAAGAAGTTTTGACATCCAATCAATAATAAATCCAAAGCATGATTGGTTGATCAGTTTTATCTATATACATTTTTAACTTTTGCAAAAAATCTTGCGATACAGCAGGGCAGCCTTCGCTTTCGCAAATAGCAGAAGGCCATACTTCCTGGTTGGGCACACCCATATAAGAATGCATTACTACCGAGCGGCTAAATGCTTTGCTGTTGGTTTTATCGAGTCCGTATAATTTGTACGACAGGCCAAACAATCCATCGTATGATTTGCCAATTTTGTATCTGCCCAATGACGTGCTGTGACTGTTTGGAATATTGGAGAAAGTCAATTCATCATTTCCTTTGTCGCTACCGCTGCCATGGGCAACCAGTCCGGCAATTTCAATAGAATCTTCCTGAAGATTATAAACAAAAAAACGGTTTTTACCCGAGGGTATCCGCATATCAATCATAAAACAATATTGCTCATCAAAACCACGGTTGGCAACATATTCTTTAGCCTGATCTGCTTTTTCATTTAATCTTACAATGGTTTTAGTATTTAGGTTTTCCATATTCACTATGAATGAAAATGAATAGTTGATCACACTAAAGTTAAATGGTAGTTTACTAGTAAACAGAAAACCGAATGCTGAGAAAGTAAGCAACGTAATGCCGAAAACCATTAAGGCCCTGCTTGCTAATTTAATAGGATTGTGGATAGTCATGGTTTTTAAACGCAGGGCTCTCCACAATATTTTACCAAAAAGTATAATTGCGTAAAAATCCGTTCAAATAACGGGTTTTTACGCAATCTTTTTAACTTCTTTAACTAAGTACAGGAACTTTACTGGAGGCGATTGCCCGTAACATACTGGCAATGCCGTTGGCATCTATACCAATTTCATCGTACAATTGTTTTGGAGTGCCATGTTCAACTAGCCTGTCGGGGATGCCCATTATTTTAACATCGGCTTTATAACCGTGTTCATTCATGAACTCTAAAACTGCTGAGCCAAATCCGCCCACAACTGTTCCATCTTCAATAGTAATTACCTTTTTGTATTTGTTAAACACTTCATGCAGCAACGCTTCGTCAATAGGTTTTACAAAACGCATATCGTAATGCGCCGGGTTAATTTCTTCTGCCTTTACATCTCTAATGGCCGACGCGGCAAAATTACCTACGTGACCAAATGATAGGATAGCAATATCTTTTCCGTCTTTTATTTTTCTGCCCTTTCCAATTTCAATTTCTTCCATCGGCGTTTTCCACTCAGGCATAACACCCTCTCCTCTTGGGTAGCGTATCACAAAAGGATTTTTGGTAGAGTCGAGTTGTGCGGTGTACATCAAGTTACGTAGCTCCGCCTCATTCATCGGTGCACTAATAATCATGTTGGGAATACAGCGCATGTAGGCAATATCATAACAACCATGGTGTGTCGGTCCGTCTTCGCCAACAAGACCTGCTCTGTCTAAACAAAAAATTACCGGCAGTTTTTGAATGGCTACATCATGCACCACCATATCGTATGCTCTTTGCATAAATGATGAATAGATGTTGCAGAAAACTTTCATGCCCTGTGTTGCCATACCGGCGCTCACAGTAACCGCATGTTGTTCGCAAATACCCACGTCAAATGCACGGTCGGGCATTTTGTCCATCATGAATTTTAAGGATGAACCGCTCGGCATTGCTGGTGTAATACCAAATATCTTATCGTTCTTTTCGGCCAACTCAATAATGGTATGTCCAAATACATCCTGGTATTTTGGTGGCTGAGGTATATCAAATTTCTTCTTTTGTATTTCGCCGGTTACTTTATCAAACAAGCCGGGTGCATGCCATTTGGTTTGATCTTTTTCTGCCAAATCGTAACCCTTTCCTTTCACTGTTTTTATGTGCAGAATTTTGGGGCCGGGTATATCTTTTAAATCATTCAGTGTATCAACCAGCTTCGTTATATTATGTCCGTCTATCGGCCCAAAATAGCGCAGTTTCAGTGCTTCAAACAAATTACTGCTTTGGCTCACCATCCCTTTTAAACTGGCTTCCAGTTTACTTGCCATACCTCTGGTGAATGATTTACCAACAGGTAATTTACCCAAGGCTTTCCAAACGTTATCACGTAAATCATTGTAAGTGTGAGACGTGGTGATATCAGTTAAATATTCTTTTAAAGCACCAACATTAGGGTCAATGCTCATGCAATTATCATTCAGAATGATGATCACATTGCTTTTTTCAATACCTGCATGATTCATAGCTTCAAAAGCCAAACCAGCCGTCATAGCACCATCACCAATGATGGCTACATGCTGTCTGTCACTTTCGCCTTTATAATGCGAAGCCATGGCCATGCCCAACGCAGCAGAAATAGATGTAGAGGAATGACCCACGCCAAAAGTATCGTACTCGCTTTCGGTACGTTTGGGGAAACCACTAAGTCCGTTGTATTTTCTGTTGGTTGCAAAATTATCCCGGCGACCGGTAAGAATTTTATGTCCGTATGCCTGGTGGCCTACATCCCAAACCAGTTGATCATAAGGAGTTTTGAAAACATAATGCAGGGCCACACTCAATTCAACTACACCAAGACTGGCACCAAAATGCCCGCCGTATACACTAACTACATCAATAATATATTGCCTCAGTTCGTCACAAACCTGATGTAATTGTTCCCTGCTTAACTCTTTCAAGTCATCAGGATTATTGATTTTGCTAAGTAATTCGCCTGCTTTAATATCCATTTTAGAAATTTCCGGTGTAAAGTTACTGTTTTTAGGCGTTGTAACAGGGACTACAACAAATTTTGCCGTCTAAAGTTCAATATCAGTCCACACCTACACGTATTTCATCATGTTTAAAATCAAATCAGCATCGGGACAGTTAGCAAGATATGCCTCCCTTTCGGATGGTTTACAAACACCGGGGTAATCTCCTTTTTTTCCCTGCATATCGCTGATAATCTGAAAATGCAGGTGTGACGGCCAGTTTCCGTTTTCGGCCGGCGGACCAAAATGACCAACAATTTCTCCTCTTTTTATATAATCAGCTTCTCTTAAATGGCTGATGTCAGCCAAACTCAAATGACCGTATAAGGTATGAAATGCAATCGTATCTAACTGATGCAACAAAACAATAGTTGCACCATAATCGCCGAAATTATCATTGTTAGCAAAACTATGTACCGTACCACTTAACGCAGCATATATAGGCGTTGCGGCCGGTCCCCAAACATCTACGCCCAAATGAATGGAACGTGCTTCTTCACCATCAAACATGCCACTGCGGCGGTATAATTTTCGGTTTTCTTTATAACCCCCTACACCATATGTAGCTTCGTTTTTTTCTAATTGCTGATTTACATAAACTGAAAACAAATCAGTATCAGCAATGGTTTCAGCAGCGAGTTCGGTATTACTATCAGTAAAATTAAAATGCAAGAGTTTTTGAGTTGCCGAATCAAAATCAACCATGTGGTGAAAGTTTACTCGATTTTTCTCCAATGCATTTTCCAAATCTGTTCTCATAATCTTACTACTTTTAAATCACCACGTTTATCATCTTATTTTTTACAAAGATGATTTTCTTGGGTGGCTTGCCTTCGAGCCATTTTTGAACTGTTTCATTTTGAAGTACCATTTCCTCCACTTGTTTTTGTTCCAAATCAAGCGCAAGCTCAATACTAGTGCGGAGTTTGCCGTTTATAGAAACAGGGTACTCTTTGGTGCTTTCAACCAGTAATGCAGCATTGAATGCGGGATAAGTTGCGTCTAAAATATTCCCGTCGTTGCCCACCTGGCTCCATAACTCTTCGGCGATATGTGGTGCATAAGGAGTAAGTAAAATTAAAAGCTGTGCTAAAATTTCTTTTTTGTTGCACTTTAAATCGGAGAGTTCATTTACGCAAATCATAAAAGTACTAACGGCGGTATTGAATGAAAAACGCTCGGTATCCTCTTCAATTTTTTTGATGGTGCGGTGTAGAACTTTTAATTCGGCATCGGTTGCTTTCTCTTCGTTCCAAATTTTTCCTTTAATATCATCATTAAATAAGCGCCATAGTTTTCTTAAAAAACGATGTACGCCTTCAATGCCTTTTGTATCCCATGGCTTGCTGGCTTCTACCGGACCAAGAAACATTTCATACATGCGGAAGGTATCGGCGCCATATTTGTTGCAGAGTTCGTCGGGATTAACAGTATTCAGTTTGCTCTTACTCATTTTCTCAACTTCAGCTTCACAAATAAATTTGCCATTCTCCTCGTAAATAAATGCAGCATTTTCATAATCTGCCTTTT
>JBKJPN010000167.1:0-42734 GCA_046595125.1 Ferruginibacter sp. | reverse complement strand
CAAAAGAACAGAACTATGTCAAAGTTTCAAATTTTACGCAACCTGATGATGAAGCATAAGTATCAACTGATATTTACGTATTCGTTATTCTCGTTAGAAATGCTGGGGGGGTTATTGCGCTTTTACTTTTTTGGCGAAGCCATCAACGACCTTATCAGAGGAAGTTATAAGGGATTGATCGTATTAACAGCCGTTCATCTTGCATATTTAATCATCGGTACTTTTCGGCATATGCTTGATACCCGAACTTACTCCGCCATTTACACATCGCTGGTCACCAAGTTTTTAAGCCGTAGATATGGTAGTAAAGATGTTTCAAAACTCACCGCACACTCAACCCTAGCAAGAGAATTCGTTGATTTTTTAGAACATGATTTAGTGTATGTAATAGAAGCTGTATACAATATTTTAGGCTCACTCATTATCCTTTTCTTTTACGATAAAACTGTTGTGTTGATTTGTCTGGCTATTATGATTCCCGTTATCATCATCAGCATGTTGTACGGTAAAAAAATGCTGCGACTCAATAAGCATAAAAATGATGAGCTGGAAAAACAGGTGGATATTATCGCTACCGGAAATAATACAAGCATCCACCATCATTATAATAATTTACGCAAATGGCAGGTTCGTATTTCGGATAAAGAAGCATGGAACTTTGGTTTTATGGAGATAATGGTATTGCTGGTAATTGCAGTTTCATTAATCGCATCAAAAAATTTGCACAGCACAACTATTATGGCTGGCAGCCTGTTTGGTATTTACAGTTATATTTTAAAATTTGCATCGGGGTTAGATACCATTCCTTATACTATGGAACGGCTTTCTTCTTTGAGTGATATTACCCGTAGAATTGAACTGGTGGCGGAGGATATGTCTACGGGTGAAAGAGAATCCTCGGAGGAGAAAAAAATCAAAATATTGCCTGAAAAAAATACAGCAGAACTCTCTTTATAAAAGTTCTGCTGTAAAAATATTCTGTGCGCTTTTTTATTGCTTCGTAATAACGCCACAGCCAACTCTTGAACCGGCATTGCCCGTTGGTTGAGTTGTAAAATCATCTATCCCGCTGTGTACAATTATTGAATGATTTAGTACGTTGGTTTTTGCATCGCCGCCAATGGTCCATAAATCTGTTTCTATTTGTAAGGTTCCATTACCTGCGGAATCTAAGCTTACATTACCAATATCTCCGGCATGAAAACTTGCCGAGCCCCACTTACCGTGTTGCTGATTGGTTGGGTTCCAATGGCCATGAGCACCTTTACCCATATCACCGCAATCGGCCATTTCATGAATATGAACAGCTACGCTTTTATTTTTTAATGCTGGTATGGAAAGCGTTACCAATAATTTTACTTTTCCATCCTGTGCCGTAAAATCCGCTGTACCTGTGAGGGTCGTGTCGGGCATGGTTGCCGTAAGTATTGCCTGGGCATGAGAATTTTCCACAGGTTTCATTTCTGTATTACCTGTATCTTTTTTATCGCCTGCATTATTACAGGCAATAAAAAACAAAGCGCTTATAAGCAGCAAGCTGCCAAAGCCGATTATTTGTTTTAGCTTTTTCATTATCGTAAAATTTTTAAAGATTAATTAAATCGCGGTAAAAGGTACAACAGATTGCTCAGCGGAAAAATTAAACCCTCATTAAATTCCTTATTCAGATGTTAATTGGAGCAGTAGCGTTTGCTGCTGCATCACCTTACAATGGTAACCGTTCCCTTTTCATCTCTTTTAATATTTCCTTTGTAAGTGAAGCTTGCGGCCCAGGTATAAGTGCCCGCAAGCTGCTTTCCTTTATAAAAGCCATTCCATCTTACGGATGGGTTTCGGGTATAAAAAAGCAATTCGCCGTAGCGATTATAAATATGTAAAAGATAATTGCTTACTGCTACCACATTACCCATGGCGCCAAAATCATCGTTGCGGGTATCGCCATTGGGTGTAAAAGCATTGGGGAAATATACATCGCCACAGGAGCCAGGCGGCGGTTCTGTAATGGTTATTGATGTGAAATCGCTGCAGCCATTATTATCTGTAACGGTAACCGTATAGTTACCAGCAGTCAGATTATTTGCAGTAGCAGAATTTTGAACAGGAACTGTATTCCAGCTAAAAGAGTATGGAGCATTGCCACCCGTTGCTGATGCAGTTGCAGAGCCATCATTTAAGCCAAAACAGGTAACGTCTTTTTTATTAATAACAGAAACCGTTGGTGCGGTTGCATTGGCAATTACTATATTAATAACATCGGTACAAAGTTTACTGTCGGTAACAGTAACGGTATAATTGCCGGGTACTAGTCCGCTGGCCGAAGGACCGTTGCCGCCCGATGGAAACCATGAATAAGTGTAGGGCGCCGTTCCCCCGTTTTCGGTAATAGTTGCTGTGCCAGTTGCAACTGCACAACCGGGTTGCACAATATTTACGGTATGCGATAAAGCCGCAGGTGATGCAATTACAACCGGTACAGTTGCTGTACAACTGTTTAGCGCACTTACGGTAACAATATAATTTCCGCCAGCAAGTCCAGTAGCTATTTGGGTATTTTGAACGGGTGTTGTATTCCACGAATAAGTAAACGGTGCGGCAGTAATCGGAATTACATTCACTGTTGCCGAGCCATTCATATCGCCTGCGCAATTGTTATTGGAAATAACAGAAGTGGTAAGACCAAGAATCGTTATTGTTTGTGTTGTTATAGATGGAGCATTATCCGGTCCGCTAACATTTAATGTAATCGTATACGTACCTGGACCCGAAAAAACATGTGTTGGGTTTGGCAGGGTCGATGAGTTGTTTGATCCTGAAGCAGGGTCCCCAAAATCCCAATTAAATCCTGTTGGGCATGGGGTAGATGAATTTATAAAATCTACCGTTGTACTGTTAGTACATAAATAAGTAAATGCCGCATTGTTGGGTTGTGCATTTGATATCTGAAATTCATCAAAAGCAAAGCCATCAAAATTGTTGCAGATATTTCCGGCACCAAAAGTAAAGCGAAAAATAACGTTTGGTATGCCAGCAAGATATGGCATGGTATGTTGTGCATTCACCCAACGGGCACTTCCGCCACCACCCTGACAACCTCCAACGGTTGGTAAAGTTGTACCGGACCAACCATCTCTTACAGTTGTAAGTGGGTTAAGTCCGGTAATGGGATTAAAATTAAACCAGTTATCGTTTAAACAATTTATTGGGTCCGATACGGTGCCCACGTTTGTCCAGGTTGTGCCCAGATTAGTTGAGTATTGGAGGTTGGCTCCATCAAATCTTCTTTCGGTTTCCCAAAAAGCAGCAAAAGAAATATGGGGATACTGTAATCCGGTAAAATTAAAACAAGGGCTTTGCAGCCAGGATGCTTCGTTGTTTGTATAAGGCCCAGGAGTTAGTCCGCCGGTTATCCAGCATTTGGTGCCAGCAGCCGCACCGGTAATTATAGTTTTTGCCGGAGATCCCCATGCCCAAGAAGAACCGGTTCCTCCAGTTATCCATCCACCATTAGTTGTTTCGAAACCTTGGGTGTATGGAAACACAGAAATGGGTGCGCCGCACTGTGCATGCATCTTCTGAGAAATGCAAAATGAAGAAATCAGTAAGAATATTATTCTGGTAGTTCTAAATAAATACAATCGTAAACTTTTAAATTAAGCCTGCAAAAATACTTCAATAAAATGGTAGTTGTACAGATTATGGAATTGCTGTAGTTGTTCCTTGATTCCGAAATTATTCCTCGTTTCTCTTCACAATCAAATACCAGTTATTCTCCAGCGGCAAATATCCGTACTCATAACAAAAATGGTAAACATTCCCTTTTTGATTAGTATAGGTGTGGGTTATGTACTTAAACTGAAATCCAAGTTGCAGTAATTTATCCTGTTTGGCTTTGGCCATTTGTTCGCCCTCGGGTAGTAGGCTTTCCAGAATGCGCCGGTTCTTTCCAAGTGCATTATTCACATTGCGGATATTATTATTGGCGGCACTTTTAAGGTCGTTATTGAAAGCTGCCCGGCAGTAATCGTCACAAAATTTCTTATCGCTGCGGCCTTTTACTGGCTTTTCGCAAAACAGACAGGTTTTGGTTTCTTTTTGTGCTAGCATAGTATGGTCTTGAGTTTGGTTAGAAATAATTTCCGTAACAACCGTTTACATACGGTTATAAAGGTAAGTAAAAGGATAATCTCCGACTACAGCTTTTTTGCAGCCCCATCTTTGTGTTGTCAATCGGAAATGGCAAATCAAATCCAGTTGATTGAAATAAATTAAAAACCGCAGACCCACACAAAAACAAAGGGCGAGCACAAAACTTAAAACGATGTACGCATTAAAAAACAAAGTTCAACTGATTGGAAATTTAGGTAATGCACCTGAAGTTAAAACTACCGAAAATGGTAAAAAACTGGCCCGTTTCTCCGTAGCCACTAATGAAAGCTACCGTAACGCCAGTGGCGAAAAGGTTACTGAAACTACCTGGCATAATTTAGTTGCCTGGGGTAAGGTTGCCGATATTGCCGAAAAGTATCTGAACAAAGGAAGTGAGGTTGCCATTGAAGGCAAACTCATCAACCGCAGTTACACAGATAAGGATGGTAATAAAAAGTACATTACCGAAGTACAGGTAAATGAGCTTTTAATGCTGGGCAGCAAGACTGCAGCTACAGCTTAAAAACTAAGAACGTCGGTTTATTTTGCATAGGCCGGCGTTCTTTTCTTATTATCTACTCTTATCTTTATTACAATGCAAAACATTGAAAGAAACGAAGTCTTTGATCTGGCCTATCGCTTTGTTACCGAAACCAGCGAAAATATTTTTCTCACTGGTAAAGCCGGTACCGGAAAAACTACTTTTTTAAAATTCCTCAAAGAAAATTCTACAAAAAATATAATTGTGGCGGCGCCAACCGGCGTGGCGGCAATAAATGCCGGAGGTGTAACGCTGCACAGTTTATTTCAACTTCCTTTTCATCCTTTCTTACCTACAAAAAACAACAGAGAAGAATTACTGGCAAAAATCCGTTTTAATAAACAGCGACTTTCGCTCTTACGTAAAATGGAATTGTTGGTGATAGATGAAATAAGTATGGTGCGTTGCGACACAATGGATGCCATTGATACCATATTGAAACACGCCAGAAGAAACTATCATTTACCTTTTGGTGGCGTGCAGTTATTATGTATCGGCGATCTGCACCAGTTGCCGCCGGTTGCACAAAACCACGAATGGAGTATTTTAAATGAATATTACGAATCGCCTTTCTTTTTCGACAGCCAGGTTATAAAGGAACAATCGCCATTACTGATTGAGCTGAATACCATTTACCGGCAAAAAGAAGAAAGCTTTGTACGGCTGCTGAACAAAGTGCGCAACAACCATATGGATGCTGACGATTTTGAAGACCTGCATTTGAGGTACGATCCAAATTTTAGCCCATCATCTGATGAAAAATATATTACCCTTACGTCGCACAATAAGCAGGCAGATAAAATCAACGAAGTAAAGCTGTACAATCTAAACAGCGGTTCCTTTAAATACACGGCCAAAATAGAAGATGAGTTTCCAGAGAACATGTACCCGGTCGAAATGGAGCTGGAGCTTAAAGAAGGGGCACAGGTAATGTTTTTAAAAAACGATTTAATTCAGAAACGGTATTTCAACGGAAAGATTGGAGTTGTAAAAGAACTTCAAAAAGAAAAAATAATTGTTGATTGTGATGGAACTGAAATTGAAGTAGGGCTGGAAACCTGGGAAAACAGTCGCTACAGCCTTAACCGAGCAGACGGTAAATTGGAACAAGATATTCTTGGAACTTATACACAATATCCACTCCGACTCGCCTGGGCTATCACCATACATAAAAGTCAGGGCCTTACTTTCGAAAAAGTAATGATTGACGCCGGTGCAGCTTTTAGCAGCGGTCAGGTGTATGTGGCACTGAGCCGTTGTACAAGTTTAGATGGAATTGTTTTGTTAAGTAAAATACAACCGACCGCCATCCACAGCAACGAAAATGTTATTAAGGGTCAGCAATCGCTTTCATACAGAGGAGATTTGGCAGAACGTTTTGCCGGCGCCAGACAATTATTTACGCAACAACTATTAGAAGATATTTTTTCATTCAGTGAAACCGCTGCTACAGTTGACCAGCTCGAATTTCAAATCAATCAACACAAAGATAAATTAAATCAGGGTTCGGCAGAATGGATTAATAATTTTAAACAACATATTGCCGCTGATAAAGAAGTGGGCCTAAAATTTATTGGGCATATTTCTTTCTTGATGAAAGACGAAGGCATTATAGAAAAAAATGCCGCCCTGCAAAAAAGAATTTCGGATGCGGCCAACCATTTTGTACCAAGGCTGGAGCGGTACCTGAAAGAATTAAAAGCAAATCCGCTAAACACAGAGCACAAAGAAACTGCAACGCCAATAAATGAAAGGCTCAACGAGTTGGCATTGGCATTATACGACAGTCATTTTTATATGCTATACTGCAAACAGCCTTTTTCGGTAACCGGATTTTTGCAACATAAATTAAAATACAGTATGCCCCGGTTTAATATCAACTGCTATGCCAGCGAAACTGCACAAAAAGTTTCTGGAGATATGGCAAATGCCGAATTGTTTGCTACACTAAAGCGCTGGCGCAATATGATTGTTTCCGAAACGGGCCAAGCCATATACATGGTAGCCAACCAAACAACACTGCAAGAGATATGCACCTATTTACCGCTGACTAAAAAAGACCTGATGCTCATAAATGGTTTTGGAAAAGCCAAAGTTGAAAAATACGGTGATGAAATTCTGGAAACGGTTGAAAGTTTTTGCAACCTGCACAATTTGGAAAGTAATATGATGGAGAAACTGGCTAATCCAAAAAGGGAGCGAAAAACAAAAACAACTGAGCAAAAAGTTGACACCAAAACAGTAACCTTTAATTTATTTAAAGAAGGAAAAGATATTGCCGCCATTGCAAAAGAACGCAGCCTCACAACCGGAACTATTGAAGGACATTTAACCCATTTTGTAGGCAGCGGCGAAATCGATATAAATGAAATTGTAAGTACAGAAAACCAAAAGCTAGTTAAGGAGGCGGTTAAAGTCCATGGTTCAGAAAGTCATTCTACACTGATTAACCACTTACCAAAAGATATCAGTTACGGAATATTAAGAATGGTGCTAGCAACGAAAAAATAATGCCCAATTGTAATAGACCCGCTTTTTTTACCTGCCAAAATCATCCTGTAACCTTACAATATCGGCTTCGTCGCTGGGATTTGAAACATCTGTGTGCCGCCATATTTCGGCAACAATTCCCCAACTGTCTAAGCCAATCAGCCGGTGACGTTCGCCTTGTTTTAGCTGGACAATATCACCGTTCTGCAAATGCTTTGTTTCGTTTTCTTCGTCAGTATCACTAGTTACAACGCTGGCAACGCCTCCTATTATTTTCCATATTTCGGCACGGCGGTGGTGATATTGCCAGCTAAGACGCTTATCGGGTTCAACTACTAGGATTTTCGGACTGAGTTTTCCTGACAGGCTTAATTCCTCTTTAGTAAGCTGGGGAAAATAAATATTGATAAATTTTTCGGCTTCACTTTCATCAATTACAAAAAATCCACCCCAGGGCCGGGTGTTGTCCTGTTTGCTGATTTTTAAACCCTGTATTTTCAGGTATTCCGTTATATGTTCAAAAATCAGCTCTTTAGGTGTGTTGCTCAAAAAGTCAAGACTCATGCTATTAATTTTCTATCGGCCCATAAAAACCATCAAAATCTGAACATCGCTAGGATTAACACCCGAAATACGGGATGCCTGGCCCAATGTTCTTGGTTTTATTTTAGTGAATTTTTGCCTGGCTTCGTTACTTAAAGAAACCAGTTTTTCATAATTAAAGTTATCGGGAATAATTAAATCTTCCAACTGGCTCATTTTTGCCACCAATTCTTTTTCTTTTTCAATATAGGTATCGTACTTAATTTGTATTTCGGCCTGTTCCAGCGTTTCCTTGTCGAAACCGGTAAGCGCTTCTTTTACCTTCGGCAAAGCATCCATCATTTCCTTTAAATACACCATGGGCCTTAGTAACACCTGTGTTGCCTTTTGCTTATTTAGTAACGTAGATGATTGTACGCTTTCAAGGTATTTGGTTGTTTCTTCTGTATCCAGACTTAGTGCTGCTAATATGGATTTTACATTTTCTACATTTTCTCTTTTGGCCCTTACCTTATCCATTCTTTCTTGCGATGCAAGGCCCAATCGGTAACTTTTTTCTGTCAATCTTAAATCAGCGTTATCCTGGCGCAAAAGTGTTCTAAATTCGGCCCGGCTGGTAAACATGCGATAAGGTTCGTCGGTTCCTTTGTTAATCAGGTCATCTATCAAAACGCCTATATAAGCTTCGCTTCTTTTTAAAATAACGGGCTCCAGATTTTTTACTTTTTGATGCGCATTTATACCAGCCATTAATCCCTGGCAAGCGGCTTCTTCGTAACCAGTGGTTCCGTTTATCTGCCCTGCAAAAAACAGGCTATTGATTAATTTGGTTTCTAAACTAAATTTTAATTGGGTTGGTGGAAAGAAATCGTACTCAATAGCATATCCCGGCCTGAACATTTTACAGTTTTCAAAGCCGGGTATTGACCTAAGTGCTTGAAACTGAACTATTTCTGGTAACGAGGTTGAGAAACCATTAACATAAATCTCAATTGTATTGTTTCCTTCAGGTTCAACAAATAGCTGGTGCCTATCCCTTTCGGCAAAGCGGCTTATTTTGTCTTCGATACTTGGGCAATACCTTGGACCGGTGCCCTGAATACGCCCCTGAAACATGGGGCTTTGCTCAAAGCCTGTTCTTAAAAGGTCGTGAACTTTTTCGTTTGTGTACGTTATCCAGCAGCTTTTTTGTTCGGCCGGCTTAATTCTTTCAAAATCCAAAAAGCTAAAGCCTACTATTTCATCGTCGCCTTTTTGCTCTTCCATTTTGGAGTAATCCAGACTACGACCATCAATTCTTGGTGGAGTACCTGTTTTTAACCTGTCTGTTTCAAAACCCAACGAAACCAACTGTTCGGTTATACCTACCGATGATTTCTCTGCCATACGGCCCCCACCAAAATTTTTATCACCAATATGAATAACGCCATTTAAAAATGTGCCGTTGGTTAAAACAACTGCTTTTGATCTTATCTCATGTCCCAGACCTGTACTAACACCACATGCCTTTCCATCCTCTACAATAATTCCCTTAACAGTATCTTGGTAAAAATCTACGTTTGGCGTGTTTTCCAGCATTTCACGCCAGGTGGCAGCAAACTGCATTCGATCGCTTTGTACCCTTGGGCTCCACATAGCAGGACCTTTTGAGCGGTTAAGCATGCGAAACTGAATCATTGTTTTATCGGTAACAATACCGCTGTAGCCGCCCATAGCATCAATTTCCCTTACAATTTGGCCTTTTGCAATACCGCCCATGGCCGGGTTACAGCTCATTTGGGCAATAGTTTGCAAATTCATGGTAACCAGTAAAACCTTGCTGCCCAGATTTGCAGCGGCTGCAGCGGCTTCACAACCGGCATGACCAGCACCCACAACGATTATATCATATTCCTGAAACATGTTGCAAAGGTACGCAATCAGATATTTGGTTTAATTAAAAACCAGTGTTCCACGTGGAACACTGGTTTTTAATAATTTATGTGGAGTAGCTAGGGTTCCACGTGAAACGAAACTCTTATTTAAAATAGGCTTTAAGGTATTCTTCTTCCTTTTGTCGCATTAACAATACATCGGCTTTCTTCTTATCCTTGTACCCGCAAAGGTGCAAAACTCCATGAAATACCACACGGTGAAGTTCATCGGTCAATGAAACATTGAGCTTTATCGCATTCTCCTTTATCCTGTCAACACTTAAATAAACCTCCGCCGTGCAATCTGTACTGGGCGAGCTAAGGTCGAAGGTTATCACATCAGTATAAAAATCATGATTTAAAAACTGCTTGTTAATACCAAGCAAGTATTCATCAGAACAAAAAATATAGGAGATTGACTCTAGCCCCTTCTTCTCCCTTTTAAATATCAGTTCGATAAAGGACTTTAATTTATTCCGGTCTTTAAGCGTGGGTCGCCTATCGTTAAATATGAATTGTACTTTGGGCATAGCTTTATTTCTTATATCGAAATTAGATAACAATATTCATTTGATACATTTGTAGCGCATTTAAATGAAAACGAAATAGATGAAGAAAAGACTTTCGGAACTGCCCATAGGCAAAACGGCTATAATTAAGGAATTTGAAAATGATGATATTTTTTTAAAGCTGATGGAAATGGGCTGCATACCTGGTGAAACGGTAAAAGTTGAGCAGTTGGCACCCATGGGTGATCCTATTTCTATTACTGTTGCCGGCTACCGCTTGAGCTTGAGACTTAATGAAGCTGAAATGATATGGGTTGAAGAAATAATGATTGCAAATCCCAGTAAATAACCCCATTTATCAAGCATGAAAATAGGTTTGTATTTTGGTTCTTTTAATCCCATTCATGTTGGCCATTTAATAATTGCCAACCATACTGTAAATGAAACGGACCTAAATCAGGTATGGTTTGTAGTTTCCCCCCAAAATCCATTTAAACAATCTGCCTCACTACTAAATGAGTATCAACGTTTACATTTAATAAAATCGGCTATTGATGGAGAGAATGGTTTACGTGCCAGTAGTGTTGAATTCAATTTACCCAAACCTTCATATACAGTTGACAGCTTGGCCTACCTTAAAGAAAAACATCCAGAGCATGAGTTTTGTATTTTAATGGGTAGCGATGGTTTTCAAAATCTGAACAAGTGGAAAAATTTTGAAGTAATTATCGCCAACCATTCAATCTATATTTATAAAAGGCCGGGGTTCGAAATTACTGAAACACATGGTGCCGATATACAAGTGTTGGATGCACCATTGCTGGAAATATCGTCTACGCATATCCGTGATTTAATTAGATATAAAAAGTCCATTCGTTTTTTAGTACCAGATTTGGTAAAAGAAGAAATCGAATTGGCTGGATATTATAAATCTTGATTAAAAAAGAACGCCGGTAAGTAAACAAATTAATACAATTAAAGGCGGAGGAATTTTTGAAAACTGCAACACTAAAAATGTGCCCGCAATTACGCCAATATTGATGAGACTAACCGAACTAAATGAAAGGATAGAAACATCTTTAATCAGGTAAAATGTTGCAGCTATCATAATACCTACCACAGCGGCATTGATGCCCTCCAGCGATCGAAAGACGACGACGTATTTTTTTAATTTTTGCCAGACCGGGAAGAAAAATAAAACCAGTAAAGCGCTGGGCAGAAAAATGGCAATGGCGCCAATAATGCAACCAAGTAACTGAACCTTAGGCCCCTCTTTTTTTAAAGCAATGCCGCCCATAAATGAAGCGATAGAAAACACAGGTCCGGGAATAGCCCTAACCATACCAGCACCCGTTAAAAACTCCTCCCTATCAATCTTAATTATATCTGGATTATTCTTAATTACCCTTTCTGAAGTTGGCCTTACAACATACTGGTCAAGCATCATCGGTATCAGCACATCGCCCCCGCCAAAAACCAGCGACCCAAAACGGTAAAAGTTTTCAAAGAGGTTGTATGGTTTCTTATTTTCCCAGTTTTGTTTTCGGGCAGTTTCGCTCACTATTCCAGCCGATATAAATATTAATACAAATAGCCATATATTCGTCCACTTTATCTGCCTAGGTTTAACAACCTCTTTTTCCGGAATACGTTTATCGCTGAAATTTGTGGCAATACCCCCACAAACAATTAGCGCCGGAATAATCCAGGGCGTTTTAAATAGAAAGTAAGTGCCTAATAATGCGACCAGCATAATAACCTGCGTGATGGTGTTTTTGATACTAATTCCATAAGCTTTAAATGCAGCATAAGCCAAAAAAGCAATGGCCATGGGTTGAATATAATGAAACAGCCCCGGTTGCATTTTCCCTTCGCCAATATCTCTCACAACAAACGACAAACCGCCCATTAAAGCACAGGCTGGCAAAATCCAAATTAGTAGGGTAAGTATAGCAAGCTTTATACCGCCTCTTTTATAGCCAATAAGTGTAAGTGTTTGAGTTGATGAGGCGCCCGGGAGCAACTGACAAAAAGAAATATACTCCATTAACTCTTCCTTGGTAATATCTTTTCTTCTATCAACAAAAGTTTTTAATACCATGCCTACATGCCCCTGTGGCCCGCCAAAAGCTGAAATACTGTGTATAAAAACAGCTTTCAAAAAAGGTATATGTCGCAGCAGTTTTGTCAATTACACAATTTGTATTTAATCTGGATAGCTATGCTTTTAATCCTATTTCTATTAAACGCTCGTTTAAGTATTCTCCAGCTGTTGTGTCTTCATAAGCCAAAGGGCGGTTTTCATCAATACAATTATCCAGACACTTCAAGCTCATTGATGATCTAGGGTGCAGGAAAAATGGAATTGAAAACCTAGAAGTATGCCAGAATTGTTTGGCAGGATTAACAACCCGATGTGTGGTGCTGCAAAGTTTATTATTGGTAAGTCTTTGCAACATATCTCCAACATTTACAACAATTTGTTCGGGTAAAGAAGTAACAGGCACCCACTCATTTTGTTTAGTCAAAATCTCCAGACCATCAGCCGAAGCGCCTACCAGTAATGTTATCAGGTTTATATCTTCGTGTTGTTCCGCACGTATTGCACTGGCTGGTTCTGTAGTAATTGGTGGATAATGTATGGACCTTAAAATAGAATTTCCATTGTGAACATATTCATCAAAATAATTTTCAGGTAGCTCTAAATACAGTGCTATAGCCTGTAATAGGGCTTTTCCCGAATTTTCAAAAGCCCGATAAGCTTCTTCAAAAGTTCTATTGAAAGCTACAATCTCAGAAACTTGTACGTTATCAGGATAAAACTCTTCGGCAAAATTATCCCTGACGATCTGACCATACTGAAAAAACTCTTTTAAATCCGGCGCTTCGCTTCCCTTAGCATGTTCCTTACCAAAACTGGTATATCCACGCTGCCCAGCTAGGTCTTTAATTTCGTAATGCTTTTTCTGTTGAAGTGGTAAAGAAAAAAACTGTTGCACTTTCTCGTACAAATCTTTAATTAACTGATCTGGTACACCATGATTTTTAACCGCAACAAAACCAATTTCTTCATATGCTTTGCCTAGTTCCTGTACAAATTTGTTTTTACTTTCGGGGTTAGCAGATAAAAAATCACTTAAATCAACCGAGGGGATTGCCATAAAATCTATCTTTAATTCTTACGAATGTAGTTTTGATTATGAAAATTTACAAAATATCTTTTTTATTGAATTGGTTAATTTGTGCTTTAGCTACTATTTCCATACTAGTTTCTTGCGCTCAGAAAAATTATCCCACTCAAAGTCAATATCAATTTAAAAGCTTAGATAATAAACCAGATTACGCCAATCTTAATTACTGGGCGGCCCATCCCTGGAAAAAAGATTTAAGTGACAGCGTTCCAGAACCGCTAAAGATGTCCTATAAAAAAGATAGTCTTGCCGATGTTTTTTTTATCCATCCCACAACACTTACTTCTTTACAAGATGAAAGATGGAATGCCGCTATTGACGATACTGAAATCAATTCCAAAACTGATTATTCAGCAATTTTATATCAGGCTAGTGTTTTTAATGAAAAATGCCGCGTATTCGCTCCTCGTTATCGCCAGGCGCACATTAAATCCTTTTACCAACATGGCGCAGCGGCCGATACTGCTTTTGAAATTGCATACGCCGATATAAAATCGGCCTTTATCTACTATATCGAAAATTATCACAGCAACCAGCCAATAATTATTGCGTCACATAGTCAAGGTACCAAACATGCCGGCCGCTTGCTAAAAGAGTTTTTCGAAAATAAGCCGCTGCAACAGAAATTAGTTTGCGCCTATATTATTGGAATGCCCGTACCCGAAAACTATTTTTCTACCCTTAAGCCCTGTGAAGATTCTTTATCAACAGGCTGCTTTGTTGCCTGGCGTACTTTTAAAAGTGGCTCAGCCGAACCGGATTTCATTGTAAATGAAAAATTTAAATCTGTTGTGGTTAACCCATTAAGTTGGACGACAACAACCGACCTTATTTCATCAAGCCGTAACAAAGGTGGAATTTTGAAAAACTTTAATAAAATTGTTCCCGCTGTTGTAAATGCACAAATCCACAATAATATTTTATGGAGCAGTAAGCCTGATGTGCCCGGAAAGATATTTTTTAGGCCAACCAATTACCACATTGGAGATATAAATCTTTTTTACATGAATATCCGGGAGAATGTACAAACAAGGATCAACAACTACCTGCACACTAAGAAGTTTTAATTGTAACTATAAGAAACCACCAGATTTACAATTTGTTCCCCATGGTATCTATAGCTAAAAATTTTATCTTTTGAATAAGAAAGCATACTTTTTACAAAACCCATATCAGATTTTTTAACCCATTTCTCAGCCTCATAGGTATATTTTTGCAGAGACACACTCACACTGTCTACCGTGTACTTCCCTCCAAATTCAACTCTTATTTTTCTTGTATTTTGTTTTATATCCTTTCCTAAAATATCGAAGTTTTTGAAATAATGCATTTTATCAAAATCCTCCAGAACATAATTTTCTGACAATACTTTAATGTCATTATTTTTATAAAAAGAAACTTTGCCCATTATTTTTTCCGAAACACTTGCTTTCAAACTATCATCATTAAAATTAACGAGTTCAATATAAATTGTTTCGCCAGATTTATCCTTTTTACTATCGGAACAACCGATAATAAAACCACTCAAAATACCAATAAAACCTAATACTGTAAGGTATTTCGGTAAATTCTTATAGTCCATACTTAGCACTTATTTTTAGCATTTCATCAATTGGTTTCTTTGCAGCAATTCTTAGCTCTTCGTCCATTTCAATCTCTGGCAATTCGTATTTGAGGCACAAATATAATTTTTCCAAGGTATTTAATTTCATATGTGGACAATCGTTGCAAGCACAACTGTTATTGGGCGGTGCTGGAATAAATGTTTTATCTGGACTGGCTTTTTGCATTTGATGCAGGATACCTGTTTCTGTAGCTACAATAAACTCCTTCGCCTCATTATTTTTTGAATAATTCAACAACCCGGTAGTACTACCTATGAAATCTGCAATTTGTAGTACAGTATCTTCACACTCGGGGTGTGCAATAAATTTTGCTTTAGGGTGTCGAATCTTTAATCTTGTTATTTTTTCCAAACTAAAAATTTCATGAACCATGCAAGCGCCGTTCCATAATACCATGTTTCTACCCGTCTGTTTGTTGATATAAGCCCCTAGGTTTCTATCTGGCGCAAAAATGATAGGTTGATCAGCCGGTAAACTTTCAACAATCTTTTGGGCATTAGAAGACGTACAAATAATATCGCTTAAAGCTTTAATACCTGCACTGCAGTTTATGTAACTTATAATCTTATGATTGGGATGCTTGTCTTTAAACATTTTAAACAAAGGCGGTGGAGCAGAATCGCTTAAGGAACAGCCAGCTTTCAAATCGGGCAGTAAAACCTTTTTGGATGGGTTTAAGATTTTAGCTGTTTCAGCCATAAAATGAACGCCTGCAAAAACAATAATATCAGCATTAGTCTTTTCGGCATATTGCGCCAAACCTAAACTGTCGCCAATATAATCGGCCACATCCTGGATATCGGGCTCCTGATAATAATGTGCTAAAATAACAGCGTTCTTTTCTTTTTTCAATTTTTCAATTTCTGCAAAAAGATCAATTGTTGGATCTATGTCAACATTCAAAAAACCAGTGCTGTTTATTGTTTCAATTGCTGTGTGTATATCTACCATAATATGTATTAATACTACTTATTTATTTATTAAACTACTACTACTAGGGCTGTTAATTTGTGGACAGAATAAAAACAGCGGCTGATGCAAAATTAAAACCTTTAGTTTATTAACGCTCATCCACAGGTAATTAACATTTTAATAATTAGCCGAATAGATTGGATTATTCCCGATTGTATTCAAAATATAAATTAGTTTTTAACAGCCGTTGATAATTATGGGCGTGAAAAGAAAAATAATATATTACTAAATTTAAGCTGTTGATAAAACCGGTATAAACTACACTTTAATAACAGCCTTTTGGTTGGGTAACCTCGGGCTCCCAATCTTTCCGCATTTTACCCCAAACAAATAAAATTAAAATAGGTGGTTACCAACAGGAAAATAGCTTTATTAACAATACTATGTTTAAAACCCCTGAAAGCGGCTACGAATACTTAATAGCTTTACATCAGCCTAAAACAAAAACACTTTTTTAAACCAGATATATAATATACGCTTTACTGCTTTAAAACCTAGTTTATATTCAATTTTACCCTATTTTTGCCGTCCAAATTTAATTTAAAATAGATATGCAAATTATTCAGGGAATTCGTGATAAAGGTGCTGCAATTGTAATTGTAGTGATATCGCTTAGTTTAATAGGCTTTATATTAATGGATGCTAAGCAAGGCGGAAATAACTATAGTTCTGGTGGTGGAAGTCTGGGTAAAGTAAACGGACTTGCCATTGAACAAAACGAGTTTAGTAAGAAAGTAAAGAATTTAGAGCTTCAGGAAGAGCAGCAATCAGGTTCTAAAACAAGTAATACACGCTCGGCACAAATACGTGAGCAGGTTTGGAACCAGATAGTAGCCGAAAGGGTATTTTATGCCGAAGCTGAAAAGCTGGGGATTGAGTTTACCTCTAAAGAGCTTGACAATATACTTAAGAGTGATGATCAGTCGAATCCTTTGATGCAAGATCGATCGATGGTTGACCCTGCCACTGGAAAACTGGATATGAGCAAGGTTGGGCCAGCATTAGCTAATCTTAAAAAGATGAAAGGTGAGCAATGGGATATGGTTAACAGTCAGATTATTGAGCCGCAAAAATTAACCAGTGTATCAACAAAGTATTTTGCAATGTTGAATGCAAGTGCATACTACCCCGCCTGGATGGAAGAAAAAGACGCAAAAGAGAATAAGAGCTTTGCAACTATATCTTATGTGCAGATTCCTTATCAGACTATCAGCGACAGTACTATAAAAGTAACCGATGCTGAAATTGAAAAATACGTTTCGAGCCATAAAGATTTATTCAAGCAGGAAGCAGGCCGCATGATTTCTTATGTTGGCTTTAGTCAATTGCCAAGTGCTGCCGACAGCGCCAGAACAAAAGCAGTTGTTGAAACTTTAAAAAATGATTTTTATACTGAGACCAACACTAAAACTTTTTTAGCCCGTAATGCATCAGCTATTGATTTTGATACCAACTATCTGCCAAAATCAAAAATTAACAGCGTAGCAATTGATTCAATCGTAAGACTAGCTCCAGGTTCGGTTTTTGGACCATATGTGGACAATAAGAATTTCGTGATAGCAAAATATCTGGGAAGTAAATCATTACCGGACAGTGTTAACGCAAGACATATATTAATAGCAACGGTTGATAACCAAACTGGTCAGCCCTTATTGGAAGACAGTGTTGCAAAAAAACGTGCCGACAGTATTCTTACTGCAGTTAACAGCGGAGCAAATTTTGCATTGCTGGCGTTACAATATTCAGCAGATGGAAGTAAAGATAAAGGTGGTGATTTAGGAACATTTGGTTATGGCCAAATGGTGCCTGAGTTCAACAAATTCTGTTTTGAAAAATCTGTTGGTTCAAAGGATGTTGTAAGAACTCAATTTGGATATCATATCATTCAGATAATGAATCAGAAAGGACAAAGTCCGGCTTATAAAATTGGTTTCTTAGCTAAAGAAATTTTCGCCAGCGAAGAAACAATTAATAAAGCAAGTAACGAGGCTATTAAACTTTCGGCCGAAAAAGACCTGAAGAAATTAGATAAATATATTACTGAGAAAGGACTGGCAAAAATAACCGTGCCTAATCTTATTAAAGAAAATGATGGACAAATAGGACAAATGCAGGATGCACGTCAATTGGTTCGTTGGGTATTTGAGGCCAAAAAAGGCGATGTGAGCGACCCGATGCCAGTTGGAGATCAATTTGTGGTTGCTATTGTTGATAAGGTTTTGAAGGAAGGAACGCAGGATGTAGAAACAGCCAGACCTTTGGTTGAGAATACAATCAAAGAAGAAAAGAAAGCCGAAATGATTATTAAAGCCCTGGGCACTAACCCAACCTTAGAAACAGCGGCAGCAAAATATAATCAACAAGTGTTAACGGCCGGCGAAGATTCTTCAATTACATTTAAAACACAGATAATTAATTCGATTGGTAACGAACCTAAATTAATTGGTGCCATATTTAATAAAGCGAATCTTAATAAAGTTGCAGCACCAGTTGCTGGCAAAGCGGGTGTTTATGTATTTAAAGTAAATAACATTGCTGATAAAGCAGTTGATCCAACCGAAAATGCTACCCAAAACAGAATACAGCAAACCACAGCCTTACGCAGCAGCGCTGCAACAAATTGGTTTGAAGGGCTACGCAAAAAAGCAACGATAAAAGATAGTAGGAGTAAGTTCTTTTAAACTTATTATTGAAGACATTAAAACAGCCATTGCTTAATTGTAATGGCTGTTTTGTTTATTGTTGGAAAGGCGATCAACAGCAGCGAAACTTTTCGAAATAAGGAACTCTTTTCAATCAAGGAGCCGCTTATTTTTTCAACTAAAATTTGGTAGTACCTTTACCGTATGGAAGAGGTTTTTGTAAATAAGGTGTCTGAAAGTGGTATTCTAACTATTGACTTGGAAGAATTTTACCCAAAGGAAGAAACAGAGCTGTTTGACATGAAGGAACATTTGTTCATGGGATTGATTTTGAAAGAGAAAGATTTTAGAGAGACCATGAAAAATATGGACCTATCAACATATCAGGGAAAAAATGTTGCCATTACCTGCTCGGCAGATGCGGTAATACCCGTGTGGGCTTATATGCTAGTAACAAGTTATCTGCAACCTGTTGCGAAAGAAATTGTTTTTGGAGACGGCGATTTTTTGCATAAGACCCTTTTCCTACAAAATATTTCAAAAATTAATGCGGCTGATTACCAGGATCAAAGGGTGGTAATAAAAGGTTGCGGCGAATTACCCATCACAGAAACGGCTTACGTGGCTATTACAAATTTACTAAGGCCGGTAGCCAAAAGCATTATGTACGGAGAGCCTTGCAGTACCGTGCCTATTTATAAAAAACCAAGAGTGAACCCGGCTTAAAACCAGCCACGTCTTCTGAATATCCTAACCATAGCCAAAGGAATAAGTAACATTAACCCAACCGAAATAAAAAACCCCCATTTATTGTGAAGCAGTGGAATGGTTTCGAAGTTCATTCCAAATATACCGCCGATAACCGTTGCCGGCGCCAGTAAACAAGTTACCACCGCCATCACTTTCATTACCTCGTTCATTTTTAAATTTACATTACTCAAATAGAGATCGTGTAAGTTCATCATCATATCACGGTAGTTTTCTGCCAGGTCGTTCGCCTGCAAAATGTGATCGTATACGTCTTTAAAATACTTTTCGGTCTTGTCTTCAATTAATTCACTTTCGGTTCTTAAAATGCCGTTTACTAATTCCCTTACCGGCGCCACACTTCTTTTAAGTACAATCATTTCTTTACGTAGTAAATTAATTTTTGCCAGACTGCGGGTGTTGGGGTGACGAACAATATTTTCTTCCAGCTCTTCAATTTTTTCGCCCAGTTGCTCCATCACAATAAAATAATTATCAACAATCATATCAATAAGAGAGTAGTATAAAAAGTCGGCGCCGTTTTGCCTAATTTTTGTGTTGCTAACTTTTAGTTTTTCTCTCAACGGGTTAAAAACATCCCTTGATGCGTCTTCTTGAAAACTGATGACAAAGTTTTTGCCGAGCACAATACTTATCTGTTCCACTTCCACCGCCGATTCTTTTTCGTTAAAATACAGCATGTTCATCAGTGAAAATAAAAGGCCATTAATCTCATCGGTCTTGGCCCGCTGGCCAACACTTAAAATATCCTCAACAATTAAATTATGGATACCGTATCGGGCACAAATGGTTTCTACATCAGCTTTTCTCAAACCATCAACATTTATCCAGGATATCGCAGGGCTATCAAGATACGGATAGCTGTCAGCTACAATATCCAGAATTTTATAGTCAATATTTTTGGCATCATAATCAAAAACAAATAGTTTGGTTTTTTCGGGTTCTTTGCGGTCCGAAATAACTGTTGGATTTACCTGCAGTACTTTTTTGGTACGCAATATTTCCAGCGGATTTAACAACGGATTTAGAAAATAGGATAGATATTTTTGAGCACCCATAACTATAAAATTTGACAAGCGCCTTCGGCTTGATTAATAAAATAAAAATCTCATTGAAAATATGATTTTTATTTTGGAATAATCGGGCAAACAAAAAACCGTCCCGATTTATTCGGGACGGTTTACAAAATCGTTTTTTATTTAACAGTCGGTGGGGGTGGTGCTGCCGAATCACTATTCCAAATATCACGATGCATTTTCCAATTACCATCAACCTCTTTCCACATTACCATGAATTTTCCTTTATCCGCCGAAACGTTGTTGGCCAGCTGCATATCGTAGGTGCCGGTTTCTATTACACCGCCTTCTCCTCCAAAAACTTCTTCGGTAGTAATTACGATGTTTTTAATACCCATTTGCACTCCGCCGTTAAAAAAAGCCGTGATAGCCGCTGTGCCACACATTTTTGGCATATTAGGCGGATTAATACAAGCATCGCCAGTATAGCAATTCACAAATTTTGTAGAGTCGCCAGTTGCCCAGCTTTCACCAAAATTTTTGTTGCTGGCCGCTATTGCCGCCTTAGCACTGTCGAGACTAAAAGCAGCGGTTGTTGTTTTAACAGCCTCGTTGTTACAAGAAGTAAAAAGGGTTATTGAACAGGCAATTACAAGAAAACCGATAATAGTTTGTTTCATGTTAAAATATTTTTAGAGCAGTAAAGAACAGCTTCAAAACAACAAATACCATGTGGCTGCAGGGTATTTTTAATTTCTGTCGTTGCGACGGCTATTGCTAAAGTTGCGACGTTTATTATTATCATTATTACCAAAGCCTCTGGAACGTTTTTGCTGCTGTTGCTGTTTTGGTGCAGGTGGCCTATTTAAGCTTGCTACGCTTAAAGCATAAGGATGATGCTCTACAACCGGTATATTTTTAGCAATTAGTTTTTGAATATCTTTTAACTCACCCGTTTCATCGGCACCACAAAAAGAAAAAGCTACGCCTGTGTTACCTGCCCGGCCGGTACGGCCAATGCGGTGAACATAGGTTTCGGGTACATTAGGGAGCTCGAAGTTTATAACATGGCTTAGCTCATCAATATCAATACCACGTGCAGCAATATCCGTTGCTACCAGTACACGTGTTTTACCACTTTTAAAATTGCTCAACGCATTCTGTCGGGCGTTTTGCGATTTGTTGCCATGAATAGCTGCTGCGGTAATTTCGTGGCGGTGTAAAAATTTTACCACTTTATCGGCACCGTGTTTGGTACGGGTAAACACTAGTGCGGTGGCAACGTCTGGGTCTTTAAACAGGTGAAGTAGCAGCGCAGGCTTATCTGCCTTGTCAACATAAAACAGACTTTGTTCAATAGCATCAACTGTTGAAGAGGCTGGCGTTACTTCTACCTTAGCCGGATTAGTCAACAAAACATTGGCCAGTTTTTGAATTTCTGGCGGCATGGTTGCTGAGAAAAAAAGCGTTTGCCTTTTTGCAGGAAGTTTGGTGATGATTCTTTTTACGTCGTGAATAAAGCCCATGTCCAGCATACGGTCGGCTTCATCCAGTACAAAAATTTTAAGGAATTTTAAATCGATAAAGCCTTGGCTGATTAAATCAAGTAAACGGCCTGGGGTTGCTACCAGTATATCTACACCTCTACGTAAAATATTAGTTTGATGCAATTGCGAAACACCACCAAATATTACGGTGTGTGTAATGCCGGTATGTTTGCCATAAGCAGCAAAACTTTCATCAATCTGTATAGCCAGCTCACGTGTTGGCGTTAATATCAGCACTTTTATTTTGTGTGGACCACGATCTTCGCCTTTGCTTTTATACAGTTGTTGTAAAATAGGAATGGCGAAAGCGGCTGTTTTGCCGGTACCGGTTTGTGCACAGCCCAACAAATCTCTATTTTCTAATATCAGCGGAATGCTTTGTGATTGAATGGGCGTAGGTGTTGTGTACCCCTCTGAGCTCAATGCTTTTAGGATAGGATCGATTAGATCTAATTTTTTAAAATCCATTAAATGGTTTGTTTATTTTTTATTGGGCTGGCAAAGACGTTGCATATTCTGAATCAGCGGAAATTATTTTACCACATAGCCTGCAACAGGCTGTCTTTTAAGAGAAGTGGAACGCAAAAGTACTGTTTTGTTTTTTAATGATGTAAAATTGAATACCAGTGTACCTGTTCGGCTTTTATATTTATTCAATTCGTAAATTTGAGTATAAATTAAAACCATGTCATTTCTTACTATTACTACAATACAAAGCAACCTGATATGGGAGGATAAATCAGCCAACCTGCGCATGCTGGAGCAAAAGATAAATTCCATTGAAGAGAAAACAGAAATTGTTGTGTTGCCCGAAATGTTTAACACGGGCTTTAGCATGAAACCCGAGCTGTTTGCCGAAAACATGGATGGCGAATCGGTTGAGTGGATGAAACGCATAAGCCGTGAAAATGGCATTGTACTTACTGGTAGCCTAATGATTGAAGAAGAAGGCAAATTTTATAATCGTTTGGTTTGGATGTTGCCTAATGGTCAATATGGTCACTATGATAAAAGGCATTTGTTCGCCTATGGCGAAGAAGACAAACACTACAGCACCGGCAGTAAGAGATTAATTGCATCGGTAAAAGGGTGGAGAATAAATTTATTGGTTTGTTATGATTTGCGCTTTCCGGTTTGGGCAAGGCAACAGGTTCTCGACTCCGCTCGAAACGACGAAGGCCCTTCGACTTCGCTCAGGAACTGCGAATACGACGTTTTAATTTATGTTGCTAACTGGCCCGAGCGCCGCAGCCATGCCTGGAAAACCCTGCTTTGTGCAAGAGCAATAGAAAACCAATGTTATGTAGTTGGGGTAAACCGAGTTGGCAGCGATGCAAATAATATAAATTACAGCGGCAACAGTTTGGTTATTGATCCTTTGGGACAAGTGTTATATCATATGGCCGATGAAGAAGACATCAATACGATTACGCTGCAAAAAGAAATGCTGGATGATGTTCGATTAAAATTCCCTTTTTGGAAAGACGGAGACTCTTTTAATATTTTATAGAGGTAAGACTTAACCCGTATTTTCCATTTCCTAATTCCTGGATCTCCTAATCATCTCCATCACCTCCTGCAATTTAAAATCTATACTTTTTAAAAAGGCGTTATAATTAGTGCCAATATATATATCCGGCGCTACACCCCGGCCATTTTTAGGAATGTGATTATGTTGTACCAGTCTGAAAAGCGGAAGTCTCACTTTCAAGTGTGTGTTTGGTAAAGTAATGTCGGGTATTAAAATACCATTGTTGCCATGCCAGCCACCGCCGGTTTCTTCTCCCACTAAAACAACACCGGGCTGTCCTTTTACCGCATTGCTGAAAAGGGAAGCTGCAGAAAAAGTTGAGCCACCAATCAGCACATACAATTTGCTGGTATAATTGTTTGTTGTTTTTGGTCGGTATACTTTTTTCTCCCAGCGGCCAAAATGGTACAACCCGTCTTTATATTTTCGGGTAAGAAAAAACATACCCAGGTTGTTGATAAAACTTTCTTTGATGTATTTAGAAAATGGCCGAAGGGATTTACTAATGGCAAAGGAAGTGTCGGCCACTTTAAAGTTTGTACGGGTTACATACTTTGTAAGTAGCGTTGAAAGCCTGATCTTACCGCCGCCATTGCTCCTGATATCCAGCACCACATTATCAATACCGCTATTGTTAATGTACCGGAAAGTTTGCCGGTAAAACTTTCGCAATCCGCCCGTAGTAAAGCTGTTGAGTGTTATGATCGCTGTATTGTTTGCTGTGTCAACAGCCAGCGAACGTAGATCCAGTAATTTCTTCTGCTTTGTTTCTTTGGTAACTCTTGTCTTTTTTTTGGCAAGTTTTCCTTCCCTGTTTTTCTGTGTGCTGTCTTTCGAGATATCTATCACTGGTAGTGAGGTGATTTTTTCGTTACCGGCGCTGTCTAAATAAGTAACTGTATAATTTTTACTGATACCCAAAATGTTCCGGTGGTAATAAGGAAAATTGCTGCTGAGCCTGATATAATTTACATTATCAGCATAACCGTCTTCAACCAGGTAACCAAACATATAATCTCTTAGTTCCGCATTTTTTATTCCGTTTATGGACGTAATAAGCGTACCTCTTTTAAAAACAGAATCTTTCCGGTTTAGGTTAGTGACAACGGCTAACGTATCGTTCCAGCTTTTTAAAAAAAGCGGAAAAGACGGGAACTTTTTATTGACCGACCATTTGTTATAAGCTTTGCTGCGGCCAAAACTGGTATGACCGCAATGAATTTTATTGGTAAGTGGCGCAATTACCTGCCAGCCAAATTGCTGCTCGGTCATACTGTCTGTTATGGAGCTGTAGTACTTGTCAAAATACATATCCATACTGTCTTTGGGCGAGTACCAGTAAAGCGATGGGTGTTTCGCTTCCAGGATATTTCTTAGTAAAGTATAATCCTGTTGCAATTGTTGCGGAGCGTATTTTTTATTGGGGTTGTAATTGTTTTTTGTAGATGCACAGGAGTATAAACAAAGAACTATAGAAATGAAAAAGATATTTTTTACAGCTTTCATGTATTATTTGCTGAAAATGACGAAAGTCAAATTCAGCAATCTGTCATTTTAGTTTCTGTTTATTTCAAATGATTCCATCCTTGTGCAATCAATTCGTGTTTGTTGCCACCCCGTGTAATAAAATTCTTTCCTTCCGATGCTTCGGTAATGTATCCAATAATACTCAGTCCGTTATTTTGCTCAATTTTTTTATGATCCGCTTGCGAAACAGTGAACAACAATTCATAGTCTTCTCCGCCACTCAATGCACATGCTGTAGGATCTAGTTCCAACTTGTAAGCAAAGTCCTTACTATCTTCATTTAAAGGCAACTTGTCTTCGTATAAAACACAGCCCACATTGCTTTGCTTACAAATATGCAGCATTTCACTGCTCAGTCCATCGCTGATGTCCATCATGCTGGTGGGCATAATATTGTGCTCGGCAAAATATTCAATTACATCTTTTCTGGCTTCTGGTTTTAATAGTCGACCAACAATATACGCTCGGTTTTCAAGGTCGGGTTGTGCGCCGGTGTCTTCAAATATTTTTTTCTCTCTTTCTAAAATGGTCAATCCTAAAAAGGCACCGCCCAAATCGCCGCTTACACAAATTAGGTCGTTCACTTTGGCGCCGTCTCTTTTTACGTATTTATCGGGCGCCACTTCGCCTATGGCGGTAATGCTGATGACAAAACCACGTTGCGATGTGGTAGTATCGCCACCAACCAAATCAACATTATAAAAATCACAGGCCGCATAAACTCCCTCATAGAACTCATCTAACGCTTCTACGCTAAACTTATTACTTATGGCTATGCTTAATACAATCTGTGTGGGCGTGGCATTCATGGCATATATATCGCTGATATTTACAATCACCGATTTATATCCAAGATGTTTTAATGGGGTATACATCAAATCAAAATGAATACCCTCAACCAACAAATCGGTACTGATAACTGTTTGCCGACCAAAATGATCTATCACGGCGGCATCATCGCCAACGCTTAAAATTGTGGATGAATTTTTTGTTTCGTTGTTTTTGGTAAGATGGTCTATTAGACCAAATTCACCGAGGGATGATATTTCTGTTCTTTCTTCCATGTTGTATTTTTATTCCGGCTGCGTTTAAATTAATGCTATTTTCTACACCCATCCTCGCTTTAATCTGCAAGGTTTCCTCCCCCGAAGGGGAGATAGTGGGGGCTTTTAAACTTGTTTTCTATTATGAATTACATCCAGCAACTCCTCATGAATTAAACCATTTGTTGCCACTAATTTCTTTTGATAAGGCGAGTACTTATTGCCTTCCATATCAGTAACTTTTCCACCAGCTTCTTCCACAATTAAATATCCTGCTGCTGTATCCCAGGCACTTAAGCTATGTTCAAAAAAACCTTCAAATCTGCCTGCAGCAAC
Source organism: Ferruginibacter sp. (assembly GCA_046595125.1). Lineage (GTDB taxonomy): Bacteria > Bacteroidota > Bacteroidia > Chitinophagales > Chitinophagaceae > Ferruginibacter. The sequence continues at coordinate 16,394 of JBKJPN010000167.1, read as the reverse complement.
CCAGCAAAGATCAATGGCCGCACTGCCAATTCTGCGAACGGGAACGCCTTTACGCACCAGCTTTTCAAAAACCTGTAACGGCCCATTGGGCATATCTAAATATGTATATGGAAAGCCGGTAACCAGACAACTATGCAGTACTTTGGTTTTCTTGCTTACTTTAATTTTTTTACCGTTGAGTGTGGCACCTTTTCCTTTTTCAGCAAAAAACATTTCATTAATAAAAGGATTGTAAACGGCTCCTAAAATCATTTCGCCATTTTGCTCTATTCCAATACTTACACAGCAAAGTGGAATACCGCTGGCAAAATTGATGGTACCGTCAATGGGGTCGATAATCCACTTGGTATCGCTGTCAGTTGCAATTTCTCCTACTTCTTCACTTAAAATGAAATGATTGGGATAGTCAGCTTTAATACAATCAATGATGGCTTTTTCGGCCGCATGATCTGCTTCGGTAACCCAATTGTTGATTCCTTCCTTGTTGCTAATCTTTAAATCTTCGTTGTTGAAATAATGCCTCAGCTGCACAGCGCCGGCTTCTACCGCTTTTAAAAGTGTTGTTTTTAGCATGGCGCAAATATACAAAGGCTTCTTTACTATATTTGAATATGCATTTGTCGGTCATCATCGTTAACTATAATGTTAAATACTTCTTGGAGCAATGCCTGCATTCGGCTATAAAAGCGTGTTTGAAAATTGATGCCGAAATTCTTGTGGTTGATAACAACTCAACCGATGGAAGCCGGGAATATTTACCCAAACTTTTTCCTGCTGTTACATTTATATGGAACGAAAGCAATGTAGGATTTGCAAAAGCCAACAATCAAGCCGTTGAAATGGCTAAGGGCCGTTTTATTCTTTACCTGAACCCCGATACGATACTACCGGAAGATTGTATTGATACTTGTTTGAAGTTTTTGGCAAACAATCCTTCGGCAGGAGCCGTTGGCGTTAAAATGGTTGATGGCACAGGCCGGTTTTTAAAAGAAAGTAAAAGGGCTTTTCCGTCTCCCTTAACATCGCTATTTAAATTAACCGGACTGGCCAGATTGTTTCCACGGTCAAAGTTATTTGCAAGGTATCACCTGGGGCATTTATCTGAAAATAAAAACCAGGAAGTAGATGTTTTGGCCGGTGCGTTTATGATGTTGCCTAAAAAGGTGCTGACGGAGATTGGATATTTTGATGAGCGCTTTTTTATGTATGGCGAAGATGTGGCCCTGAGTTATCGCATTCAGCAAGCAGGCTATAAAAACTTTTATCTTTTCGAAACCACTATCATTCATTTTAAAGGCGAAAGCACCAAACGTGGAAGCCTGAATTATGTACGGCTGTTTTATAAAGCCATGAGCCTGTTTGTAAAAAAACATTACAGTGGCACTAAGGCCGGCCTGTTTGTATTTTTAATTCAGCTGGCTATCTTAGTCCGAGCAGGTTTTTCGGCTGCCGGTAATTTATTAAAGAAAATTGGTTTGCCCGTTCTTGATGCGATGCTAATACTTGCTTCGTTTTGGGGCGTAAAGTTTTTGTGGAGTAATTATATACGTCAGGAAGTTGACTATTCTCCAAACGTTCTTTTTATTGCATTCCCGGCATTTACGGCCATTTTTTTAGCGGCGGCTTTTTACTCTGGTTTGTACGATAAGGGCTATAAACAATCGCAATTAATACGGTCAAATATTATTGCCACACTGGTTTTGTTGTGTGTTTATGCTTTGTTGCCGGAGAGTGTTCGTTTTTCAAGAGGCATTTTAATTTTAGGAATATTGTTGTCTTTTATCTTGATGAATATTATGCGACTGTTTTTTATTAAATGGCGGTATTTAGAAACAAGTAATGAACACGACGAGAGAAGACAAACGATAGTTGTTGCAGGTGAAAATGATTTTACCACAATCATGGCACTAATGGAAAAAGCCGGAATGCCCAAACGTGTTTTAGGCCGGGTTGATTATTCTGCCACAGAGCCAACAACGGCGCTGGGCTATATGCAGCAACTACCTCAGCTTATTAATAAGTACACAGCAAAGGAAATAATTTTTTGCAAAAACGAACTGAGCTATAAACAGATAATCAGCGTCATTACAGCTTCACCGTCGGCCGTTCGAAATAAGTTTCATTCGTCGGGTAGTGGAAGCATAGTTGGCAGTGACAGCAGATTTGTAAGCGGGGACTACGTATCAGCTTCCCAGGTTTACAATATTTCAAAACCAATAAACAGACGCAACAAACGACTTGTTGATGTAGTTTTTTCTGTTTGCAGTATTATTGTATTACCTGTTTTTATCTTTCTGCAAAAAAATCCGGGAGGTTTTTATAAGAATGTCTTTGTTGTTTTAATGGGGAGAAAAACATGGGTAGGTTACGCAACCGACAATAAGCATTTGCCTCAAATAAAACCTGCAGTTATCAGCAGTACAGCATTGCCGGCTGTACTAAATGAACAGCCCGAAGAAAGCTTGCTTAAGAGCGATGAAAGGTATGCCACCGGATACTCGGCACTCACAGATTTAAAAAAAATAAGCTGGGGGTTTAAGTACCTATACTATTGATTAACATTAAGGCTGTTTACAAAATCTTTTATCACTTCATCAAACTCATTTTTTGCAATAGGAAGTTTACAGAAAGAATAACCCTCGGCAACTTTCAGTAACTCTTCCAAATTAAAATTTTCCTGATTAACCGTACAGAACAATTTTTGACCCGCTAAATATTTTGCCAGGTACTCCTGTTCTGTTTGTCCCGGTGTTGGTACAAGTATGGCATGCCTTTGCAGTTTTATCAGGTCCATAATTGTTGAGTAGCCACTTCTGGCTATAATATGTTTCGATTGCAGCAATGCTTTATTTAACTCAGCAGTAGGCAGGTGATTTGTTACTTCAACCATTGAATTGTCAACCTCAAGAACACGAGATTCATTTGGAAGCCCTCTAACGATTAGCACACTGGTTTTGCTTTTTTCAACAGAATCAAAAATTATTTTTTCAAATAAACTGCGTTGCGGCTCGGGGCCAGAAAGCAGAACACAGAGATTGTACTTTAATGTCGCATCAAAATCTTCAAATCTTGATAATGGTCCGATATATTTTACAGGAATCTTTGGGACCGTTGCAGGGTGCGACAGCTCACCCGCTACATTTACTCTACCAGCCCAATCGGGTACCCAACATGTGTTGTATTTATTGATAAAATGATAATGAATTTTTTGTGCAATTGTCTCGATAAAACTGCTGCCAGTTTTTATCAGCAGTTGATGGGTGATATATATCGTGGGGATTGTTGCATGCGACATTCCCAACCGGTTATCAGAAATAACCGCATCTATATTAAATTCCTCAACCGCTTTTTTTAACCAACGCCTTTCGGCATAAATACTGTACAATATCTTTGGAAATTGCAGTAATAATGTAGCTGGTAACCAAAACTTGGCCCGGCTGTAGCTCACCCGGTATCCCTTCAGCTGCATAATCTTTAATTGCGGAAACTCTTTTTGCAGTAATTCTTTTGTGGCGCCTTCCGCGGCAATAATTACTTCACATTTATGTTTAATTAAACTTATAATGATTGGAATGCAACGGGTTGCGTGGCCCAAACCCCAGTCTAAAGGAGCTATTAATACTCTTGGTTTGTTGCTGGAGCTGTTAAAATTTTTACCTTTCATCAAAACAATACAATAAATGTTTGTGAAAATAGTTTAAATTGTAACCTAAATTATGCGACAAACAAATAAAATAACATTGCTGGTATTATTAATTGTTACTGTAATGGTAACTGCAAGCTGTGCTTCTTCAAAAAAAGGTTGCGGCTGTCCTAATATTTCCGGAATGTCTGGTTATAAATAACCTCTAATTAAATCAAAAAATGAACAATTCTAACCGGGATTTACTGGTGCTGTTCAACCAAGAGCTGATGACTCCACAGGCTATTGAGCATGAAGTGGAGCGGCTTCATCAATTATTATACTCCATTGAAAGAATTGACAATTTAGTAATTGCCCACGAAATTATCGACCTCAATAAGTACAAGCTTATCTATAAACATCAACCCCTCCGCAAAATTTTACGCCAGAGTGAATTAAAGCCTTTTGTTTTTTTAAATTGTAAGAATTGATTACAAGGTTTAATCTGATTTGAGCGAGTTCGCTGATAATCCATATCTGAGATTAGCTCAGTTTTCCTAAAGCCTTTTTTAAGGCACCCAGCATATCATCAATTTCTTCTTTTTTGCAGGTACCCACACTAAGGCGATACCAGCTGCTTTCGCTGTTTGCGCCAAATGCGTAAAAAGGAACTACTGCAATTTTCGCCTCATCTAATATATAAGAAGTAACATCAGCCTGGGTGGCCAACAACTTACCATCGGCAGTTGTTTTACCAGCATAATCAATTTGTATAGTAAGGTAGATGGCGGCTTCGGGTGAAATAGCATCTACAGAAAAACCATCCATCTTCATTTGTTGTAGACCAGCAGAAATTCTTTGTAGCCGCTCGTTTATTTCCGATTTAAAATTTGCAAAAAATGTATTGATGGCATCTGTTTTTAATAAATAGTTGGATACTGCTTTTTGCTCGGCCATAGGCGCCCATGCACCTACATGACTGTTAATAGCACGCATTTTTGCAAGCACTTCTTTTGGACCAAGCGCCCAGCCAACTCTTACACCTGTGGCAGCAAAAGATTTGCTGATGCCGTCAATAAAAATAGTGAAGGGTTTCATCTCTGGCCTTAAGGTTACTGGATTGTGATGCACTGTATCGCCAAAAGTAAGGGTCCAGTAAATCTGGTCGTACATCAGGTACAACTTCTTCTCATCTTCGCTACGGGTTTTATTTTCTTCGATAATTAAATCGCAGATAGCTGTAAGCTCTTCCCTGCCAAAAGTTGTACCTGTTGGGTTAAGCGGCGAGCAAAGAGAAATTAGAGAGGCTCCTTTTATATGCTCTTTAATTTGAGCAGCGGTAAGCATGAAATTATTTTCCTTTTTCGCTTCCAGCATAATATGTTCACCCTCTGTAAAATGAACGTAGTGATTATTGTTCCAGCTGGGCGCTGGGTAAATTACTTTATCGCCTTTATCAACAATGGCTCTGTACATGGCATATATTAAAGGTCTGCCACCTGCAGCAATCAATACTTCGTTGGGGGCATAATCCAAACCGCCTCTTTGTTTCATAAAAGAAGAAACGGCTTCTCTCAATTCCTGAATACCATCAGCAGCGGGGTACGTAGTGTATTTATTTTTATAAGCACTGATGATTTCTTCCTCCAGTTCGGCAGGAATAGGAAATATAGAAGAATCAAAATCGCCAATAGTATAATTGTAAATCTTTTCGCCCTGCTTCATCTTTTCCTTGATGGTTGCGCCCAAGCGCACAATTTCGGATGCCTGCAAAGTATGGGCTAGTACACTTAATTTTACATTACTCATAAGCTCGTTGTTAATGGGCAAAAGTAAAATTTTAAGAGGGGATGGCAAAGAATAAAAAAACTGGTGCACATATATGCACCAGTCCGTATAATAATCTTGGTTTACTCTATTACTTTATATGGTTTAAATAAATTCACAGGAGTGTTATCAACCAGTTTTTTATATTCTTCCCATTTACCGTTGAAGAAGGCGTTGGTTTTTTGAACGGCTTCATTTACCATTTGTTCCGCTTCTGTTGCCAACCGCATTTCTTGCTGATCGGGTACTTTAATTTTGCGTTGTACCTCACTCCTTGCCTCACCTAATGTTCCATTTACGGTAAGTTGGTAAGGCGAACCATAGCCCTGCTTTTCCTGTGGCTTGCCAAAAATAAAATTGCGAATACTTTTGATAGAATCTGTCATGGCTTTACCAACCTTTTTTAAACTGTCAATGGCTTTGCCCTCTTCATTTTTTAATTGCCCTTCTATTTTCGCAATCGTTTCTTCTGCCTCAGTTAATCTGTCGGTAACTTCTGTTAAGCGTAGGGTGCTGTTATCAAGTCGGTCCATCATCTTCATCTTGGCATCATAAATTTCTTTGCTGTCTGGGGCTGATGGGTCATGATTTACAACAATTATTGTTGAGTCGGATTCTTTACCAACTGTAATTACCATTTTATAGGTGCCCGGAAAAACAGATTGTCCTCTAGGCTCTCCGGCGCCAGGCTTTGGTTTTGGCGAACCGGGCTGACGAATACCTTTCATTTCAAAACCCCAGCTGTTTCTGTTAAAGCCGGTATCGACTTTGTATTTTAAAGTGCGTATCAATTCGTTTTGCTGATTGTAAATATTTACAAGTGCAGAATCGGGCTTTGCTTTTTTAGAAGTATCTGCTTTTATATAAAATGAATAAGAAGCGCCTCTTCCCCGATTTTCGCCTTCATATAAACCCCAGCTGCTCCAGTCGTAACCGGGCTGGGCTCTGTACCTAGCCATGTATGCCTCGGGAGCAGGAAAAACAGTTAATTTTTTTGAGAAGTTGTTGCCATTGTTAGCGGCGGCTTTTCGGAATGGTTTTATATCGTCAAAAATATAGATAGCCCTGCCAAATGTGGCGATGACCAAATCAGACTCCCTTTCCTGTATAGCCATATCATATGTTGAAACAGAAGGATAACCATTTTTCCATTGTTGGAAAGTAGAACCATTATCAAAACTTGTCCAAAGGCCATGCTCGGTGCCAACAAAAATTAAATTCGGTTCTACCGGATCCTGTATCATACACAAAGCATAACCATTTACTTTTTTCTCATCAATCATCCGCTCCCAACTTTGACCGTAATTTTTTGTACGGAAGATATATGGTTTAAAATCGGAACGGCGGTAATCGTTGCAAACAACAAATGCTTCGCCTGCATTGTAGCGGCTTGCACGTATCTGAGGAATCCAGCAGCCGACAGGCATACCGGTAATTTTTCCACGCAAGCTTGTCCATGTTTTTCCAGCATCTTTACTTAATTGTACATTGCCGTCATCGGTACCAACCCAAATAATATTTTTATCTTTTGTAGAAGGTTCAATGCAAAGAATAGTATTGAAATTTTCGGCGCCGGTAATATCAACCGATAAACCACCATTATCATCTTGTTTTTGTTGCTCTTTATTATCAGTCGTTAAATCCGGAGAAATTATTTCCCATGTCAGGCCTTTATTGGTGCTTTTGTGCACAAACTGGCTGCCGTAATAAATTGTTTTTGAATCGAAGGGGTCTTGGGCAAAAGCAGCATTCCAGTTAAAACGTAATCTTGTTTTTAAATCGGGCATAGGTGGCTGTAATGCCATCCGTTCGCCGGTTTCTATATTTTGCTTTCCCAAGCTTCCGCCTTGGCTCATGGAGTACACCCAGTTGTTATCATCAGGATCGGGTGATACATCAAACCCATCACCACCACCAATATTCTCCCAATAATAATTGCGAATGCTTCCTCCCCGCCAGGTATAAGCAGGCCCACGCCAACTTCCGTTATCCTGCATACCTCCCATTACGTTGTACGGAATTTTGTTATCAACCGCAATATGATAAAACTGTCCAACAGGAATTAATTCATTAAAATTCCAATTGCGGCCATGGTCGCGGCTGATTCCGATGCCACCATCATTACCATCAATAATTAAATTAGGGTCAAGCGGATTGATCCAAAACGCATGATGATCTGGATGGATGCCGCTGTAAGGAATAATGGTTTTAAAAGATTTACCGCCATCCTCGCTCATGGTGATGGTTTGTTTGATATTGTACAACCGGTTTTCGTTTTTCGGGTCAACCCGTATATCCTGAAAATAAAATGCACGGTTGGTAACTTCTGATTTATCGCTGTTAACCAGCTCCCATTTAAAACCCCCGTCATCTGATTTGTATAATCCATTTTTTGTTGCTTCAATCAATGCATAAACTCTTGAGGGCTCGTTGTAAGCAATGGTTAAACCAGTTCTGCCTAAATCACCTTCGGGTATCCCATCGTCTTTACCCAGCTTCTTCCAATTTTTACCGCCATCAACAGTAATGTATAAACCGCTTCCTTTTCCGCCACTGTAAAAGCTCCAGGGCGTACGCTGGTGCTGCCACATAGAAGCAATTAATTTATTAGGATTGGTCGGGTCCATCACCAAATCGGCACAACCGCTACTGTCGTTTGTATGTAAGATGAGTTTCCAGCTATCCCCGCCGTCGGTGGTTTTGTAAACTCCACGTTCTGGATGAATGCCATAAGGGTTTCCAATGGCCGCAACATAAACCGTGTTAGGGTCATTAGGGTCAACAATAATGCGGTGAATATTTTTTGTTTTTTCGAGGCCAAACATTTTCCAGTTTTTTCCGCCATCCATGGTTTTATAAATGCCTTCACCAATATTGATGGAGTTGCGGGGGTTTCCCTCACCGGTGCCCACCCACACAACCGAAGGGTTGCTTTGCTGAATGGCAACAGCGCCAATGTTTAAAGTGGGTTGTTCATCAAAAACAGGTGTCCAGTTGGCACCGCTGTTTTCGGTTTTCCAAACGCCGCCAGATGCGGTACCTATGTAAATCAAATCGGGATTAGTATATAATGCATCAATTGCAGTTACCCTGCCGCTCATACCAGCGGGGCCAATGCTGCGGGGTTTTAAATTCTTAAATTGGTCGAGCGAAAATTTTTGCGCAAAACTGTTATTACCGAAAGTAAAAACAAAGAGGTAGAAAATAATCGTGGAGAATTTCATCATTCGTTGAAGTTTGAACAATGAAGATGCAAAAAAAACGCCGTCCTTACAAATGAAATGTATGAACGGCGTGTAAATATTTAAAGGAACTATTCTCCTTTTTTCTCAAACTTTTTTTCCACATCCTTAGCTTTTTCAAAATCAAGGATTACAGAATTAATACAATAGCGTAGGCCTGTTGGTGGCGGACCATCTTCAAACACATGGCCCAGGTGCCCTTTACATTTACCACACATTACTTCAGTACGGCTCATGCCCAAGGTATTATCGGGCGCATAAATAATACTGCCTTTGGTTATGGGTTCAAAAAAACTGGGCCAGCCGCAATTACTGTCGAATTTGCCATTGCTGTTAAACAAAGGGTTGCCGCAGGCAGCACAATAATAAGTTCCACCTTCTTTATGATCCCAAAATTTACCAGTAAAAGCACGTTCGGTACCTTTTTCACGGGAAATATGATATACATTGCCAGGTAACAACTTTTTCCATTCATCGTTGCTGATATCTACTTTGGCTGTATCGGTTTTAGAATAAACCGGATTTTCTTTGTTAACGGAGTCCATGGTTTTTGTTTTGTTGGTTTTAACCTGTGAGTTGGCACAACTTGATACTAATAAAGAAACAAGAATGGCTATAAATGTTGTCTGTCGCATGTGTTTTAACAAATTTCGTAATAAATGGTTTGTATAAGATACGAAATCGGGAGATCTTAAGTTTTTAAATAGATTAATGATACTGTTAATGAATATTTAAAGTACGATTACTATATTTGCTGTCTTCACAAGGATAGTAACTATATGTTTAATCTGATATTATTTGGCCCTCCGGGCAGTGGCAAAGGAACGCAAAGCGAAAAACTAATGGCCAAATATGGTCTAAAACACCTGAGTACGGGTGATTTGCTGCGCAGTGAAATAAACCGTGAAACCCCGCTTGGCAAAGAAGCACAAAATTTTATGGACAAGGGCCAATTGGTTCCTGATGAAGTAGTGATTGGAATGATAAGTTCGGCACTGGATGAAAATCCGGAAACAAAGGGATTTTTGTTTGATGGGTTTCCACGTACGCAAGAGCAAGCAACAGCTTTGGATAAATTATTAAAACTTAAAAAAGCTCCAATTGTTGCCATGCTGGCTTTAGAAGTGAGCGAAGAAGAACTGATAAAGCGATTACTGAAAAGAGGCGAAACCAGTGGCAGAAGCGATGACGATAATGAAAATGTTATTAGAGCCAGAATTACCGAATACCGCAGCAAAACAGCAGTTGTTGCAGATTATTATAAACAATTCGATAAAGTGGTAATGGTTAAAGGCGAAGGAAGCATTGATGATATTTTTGAACGCCTTTGCACCGAGATAGACAAAAGAGTATAGGAAGTATATAAAGTATTGAGCATCCTTTTTTAGGGTGCTTTTTTTATTTTAAATTGTGATACTAAAAGAAAAAAAATGGACCAGGATAAATTTAATTTTAGTACTAAAGATTGCTTACCATTATTTAGAAACATAAAGGCTGATGCAATGGGTGCATGGGGAATTATGAACGGCCAGCAAATGGTTGAGCATGTTGCAGCCTTCTTTGCAGTATCAACAGAAAAAATAAAATTCCCATTGGTTACGCCTGTTGAACACTTACCAAAATATAAAGAGTTTTTGCTCAGCGATAAAGAATTCAGGGAAAATACAAAAGCACCAACAAGTGTAATTGGAGAGGAAGCCCAACCATTGCAGTATGCAACTATGGAAGAAGCGTGGCATAACCTGGAAAAAGCAATTGGTTATTTTGAGCATTATTTTAAAAATGCCCCAGAGAAAAAAACGTTACACCCGGTTTTTGGAGAATTGAATTATGAAGAATGGGTTTTACTGCATTATAAACACGTGCGGCATCATTTAAGGCAGTTTGGATTATTAGAAAATTAATTTCTTGAAGAGGCTTTTAGCCTCTTTTGTTTTAAGTTAACTTAGCAGATTAAATAAACGATTGCATGAAACTCGAAAATTATATAACCGGCAACTGGATAACAGGAGATGGAAACGGACAGGAGCTTTATAACGCGGTAACCGGCGAAACCATTGGATACGCCACAACAAAAGGACTCGATTACAAAGCAATTCTTGATTACGGAAGAACTATTGGAAATCCTGCTCTGCGAAAAATGACATTTCATGAGCGTGGTAATATGCTGAAGGCTTTGGCATTGCATTTAAGAAACCATCTGGATAAGTTTTATGCCATCAGTTATAAAACCGGCGCAACCAAAGCCGATAGCTGGGTGGATATTGAGGGCGGCATCGGCAACCTTTTTGCCAACGCATCGCTGCGCCGCAAATTACCCAACACAGCATTTGCCGTTGATGGCGATAGCCATAACCTGAGCCCAAACAATACTTTTATGGGTACGCATATTTTAGTACCCAAAGAAGGAATAGCAGTTCACATCAATGCATTTAATTTCCCGGTATGGGGCATGTTGGAAAAAATTGCAGTTAACCTGTTGGCAGGAATGCCCTGTATTGTTAAGCCCGCAACCGTAACCAGTTATTTAACCGAGGCGGTTGTTAAAGAAATCATCGCCAGTAAAATTTTGCCCGAAGGTGCCGTGCAATTGGTTTGCGGCAGTGCAGGCGATATGCTCAACCATGTTAACTCGCAGGATGTGGTAACATTCACCGGCTCAGCAACAACAGGGTTGATGTTAAAATCGAATCCAATTATTTTAAAAGAGAATGTGCCTTTTAATATGGAAGCCGATTCGTTGAATTGTATTGTTCTTGCACAAGATGTAACACCCGACATGCCCGAGTGGAGCATTTTTGTAAAAGAAGTTCGCAAAGAAATGACACTGAAAGCCGGTCAGCGTTGTACCGGAATCCGCAGAATATTTGTACCCGAAAATAAAATGGAAGATATCTGGAAGGAGATTGGTAAATCGCTTTCGCAAACTGTAATTGGCAACCCGTTAAATGCTACTGTAAGAATGGGTTCGCTTGCCGGACAAACACAACGCAACGAAGTAAAAGAACAAATTCAAAAACTACTGGCATCCTCACAAATTATTTATGGCAGCATGGATAGCGTAGAAGTGGTTGATGCCGATGCAAACAAAGGCGCATTTATGAGTCCGGTTTTGTTGATGAACGAAAAACCTTTTGAGGCAACAGCAGCACATGAGGTAGAAGCATTTGGTCCGGTAAGCACCATCATGCCTTACAAAACTGCCGATGAGGCTATTGCTTTAAGCAAACTTGGTAAAGGAAGTTTATGTTCTACCATTGTAACTGCCGATTATAAAACGGCGCAACATTATGTTGTAAATGCAGCAACTCATCATGGTCGTATTTTAGTGTTGAATAACGAATGTGCTAAAGAAAGCACTGGGCATGGTTCGCCTTTGCCGTTGTTAATTCATGGCGGCCCCGGCCGTGCAGGTGGCGGCGAAGAGATGGGTGGACTGCGTGGCGTAAAGCATTACCTGCAACGCACAGCCATACAAGGTTCTCCAACAACCATTACGGCTATCACGGAAGTTTATCAGCAATATGCCAAAGGAAAAAATCCCGGCAAACATCCGTTTACAAAATATTTTGAAGAGTTGGAAATTGGCGATCAACTTATCACCGAAAAAAGAACCATCACATCGGAAGACATAGATAAATTTGCCGACCTGAGCGGCGACCATTTTTACGCCCACGTTAAAACCACCGATTTTGAAGGAACCATGTTTGAGCAACAAGTTGCACATGGATATTTTATTATGAGCCTGGCTGCAGGTTTGTTTGTGGACAGCTATGAAAAGAACCCGGTGTTGTTAAATTATGGCATTGATGAACTGCGTTTTACTAAACCGGTTTATCCAGGCGCTGAAATTTATATCCGATTTACCTGCAAAGAAAAATTACTGAATGATAAAAGAGTGATTGAAAAGCCTGAAGTCCCGATAGCTATCGGGATTAAACGTGGAGACGACATTGACAAAGGCATTGTAAAATGGATGGTGGAAATGTTGGACGAAAGCGATGAGATAACTGGCGTGGCAACAATCTTGACGATGGTAGCAAAAAAAGTTCAATAAGATTCAATACATTTATACAAGAAAATATTTTTTATGAGTTCAGAAGCATACGTTAAAAGCCATATAGAGCACGGCATCAATACTATTGAGTTTTTTCATCCGCAAAGTAATTCACTGCCAGGAAAAATTCTTGAGGAACTAGCCAAAGAAATTCACTTTGCAGGAACGCATGACGATACCAGAGTAATCATCTTGCAAAGTGGTGGCGATAAAACATTTTGCGCTGGCGCTAGTTTTGATGAACTCATTGCCATTAAAGATGAAAAAGAAGGGTTGGTTTTTTTCAGCGGCTTTGCCAATGTAATTAATGCTATGCGTAAATGCCCAAAGATTATAATCGGGCGCATTCAAGGTAAATGTGTGGGCGGCGGAGTTGGTTTGGCAGCATCGGTTGATTATGCAATTGCTACAAACAAAGCCGAGATTAAATTAAGCGAACTGGCCGTGGGCATAGGTCCCTTTGTTGTTGGTCCGGCTGTAGAAAGAAAAATTGGCGTCTCGGCATTTAGTGGTTTATCTATTGATGCAACCACCTGGCGCAATGCCGACTGGGCCCGTAAAAAAGGCATGTTTGCCGAAATGCATGAAACGATTGAAGGAATGGACGAAGCTGTTTACAGATTGGCAAACACTTTGGCGCACTCAAACCCCGAAGCAATGGCAGCATTGAAAAAAACCTTTTGGGCAGGAACTGAACATTGGGATACCCTGTTAAAGGAAAGGGCAGCCATAAGTGGTAAACTTGTATTAAGTGAGTTTACAAGAAATGCAATCAATAAATTTAAAGCCAAGACTTAAAATAATAATTGGCAAATAAAAAGGGAAGCACTGCTTCCCTTTTTATTTGTGTAAATGTACAATCGTTTAAAAATTCCATAAATCACCAGCCGACCAACGCAAAGAGTAAGCTGTTTTATTATAATTAATGGTTGCTTCTGTAAGCTTCAGCAAAGTTTCCAGCGCTTTATTTTCCCGGCTGTTTACCAGAAACAATGAACTTTCCCCATTAAAAAATCTTGTTTCTTCTCCCCGTTGCAGCAACAGATAGTTGCGGTATGTTTTTTGTAAAAGGCCTATCTGCAGTTTATAATTCACCAACTGATTGTAATAATTTTTAATCTTGTTCGCTATTACAATTTCCGTCTGGTTAAAAGCTAGTTCGGTTTCTGTGATTTTTAGTTTGGCCAGTTTGTAAGCGCCTCTTCCCTGACTGATTCTTAAAGGCATGCTGAAACTAACGCCATAGCGGTAATTATTATCGAACAGAGCTTTTGTTGCTGTAGATGCAATATCGTATCCCCTTCCCAGCTGATTATATTTTACATCGAGCTTAGGCAACAGGTCCTGAAATTTTAATTTTTTATCAACAGCCAGCACATCCAATTTGAAATTGTACTTCATCAATTCAGGATGCGTAGCTTTAGCATCAGCTATAAGAGTGGCTAGCTCGGGAAAAATCACGTTGTCAAATAATTCATCCAGTGTTTTTTCGGGAGTTATGGTGCCCATAGGTAATTCGTATGCTTCATTGTTTTCTTTCCATAAAAAATTACTCAGCGTTACTGTTGCATTTTGCCAATCAAGCAAAGCATCGTTTTGAAAGTATTCAAAGGATTGCAACTGGGCTGTTGCTTCGGTGGTATCAATGGCTGCTTTTTCTCCATTGCGGAAAGCTGCGGTTACCATGCTGGTTCTTTTTTTATTGACGGCTATAATATTATCGTAATTTTTATAATTGATATAGGCTTGCACCCATTGCCAATATGCTTCGGTTGCTTCTCTCATCAAATCGTTCAACATTATTTTTCTTTCCTGGTCAGAAGCAGCTGCCATTATTTTAGCTTGTTTCAGCGTAGCCCTTCTTTTATCCATCAATAAATTTTTTGCAAGGGGAATACTAATGCCGGCAAAGCTGGATTTACCAACAGTTTCCTGCGGATCGGTTCGTCCACCAGCTAGATACTCTATGCCTGCCTGTATTTCTATACCATACCAGGTTGGTATATTCAATTGGGAGGAATTGTTCTGATAATAGTTAACGCCATCAAATGTTTTATTACCACCGTCCGTTTCAAACACTGGGTCAAAACCGCCTCTGGCCATAGTTAGTTCTGCTTTGGCTTTGCTAATTTGTATCTGTGCCTGTTTGGCTACAGGATGATATTTTTTTACTATCTGCAAAAAACTGCTGAGCGATAGAACCTGCAAACTGTCGTAGGCCGATGAAGTAGCGGCAGCAAACAACATGCAACAGGTTATTATTAAAGACTTCATGTTATTGTTTATTTTCTTTTTCTGTATCGGGTTTGTAATAGTCAGGCGGAAAACCATTGATGTTTCGCCACAGCTCGTACCACACGGGTACATTTTTTAACAAAGCAATTCCTTGGCAACCGGTTCCAATTTTTAGCTCCTTCGGCCATTTTTTGTGATAGTCAACATCCTCAGTAATCAACACCCTGAATTTACCGTTGCTGCTGGCTGAATTTTCAATGGCAACAACCTGACCACTAAAAATACCGTAAGAGGCTTTTGGCCAACCGCTGAAAACAATGGCCGGAAATCCATCAAAAACAAAACGCACTTTCTGCCCAAGATTTATCAACGGCATATCCATCGGCTTAACAAAAAGCTCTACCGCATATTCAATTTCTTTTGGAACAATCTGTACCAGCATTTCGCCTTCTTTTATTATTTCGCCAATACCAGCTTTTTTTGCACGGGTAATTTGCCCGGCCTGCGGTGCTGTGATAAAATACATGCCGCTGCGGATGTTATAATTACTGTACAGGTTTTCTAATTTGGCAATATCTTTTTGGCTGCCAGCTATCTGCGATAAAGACTGAAACTGTTCTCCTTGTGTTTTAGAAGTTTTTTCGGTGTAATCCTGATTTATGGCATCCATCTCCAATGCAGCAATCATTAGTTCCTGGCGAGTGCTGGCAATTTTATTTTCGGCAACAATTTTTTTCGACAAAGCGTTTTGATAGGTGACGTTACGTTGCTCAAGTTGTGTTAGCGAAACCAGTCCGCTATCGTACATTGTCTGTTGTCTTTTAAATTGCTGTAATCCAATTTTATAATCGTTGGCTGCTGCGATGTTTTCCATGCTATCGCTTTGCAACTTTAATTTTAATTGCTGCACTTTGTTTTGCAATTGATTTTGTTTTAGTTGCCGGTTATTGCTGATTGCGCCGATCTGTACATCGGCCGCATTTACTTTTCCTTTGTAATATTCAATGCTTTGATGGCTGGCGGTTATCTGGTCGCCGGTACGGTTTAATAATTTGGGATCCAGATAATCGTCTTTTACTTCGCTTATCTGTAAGATGGTATCGCCGGTATTTACAAAATCGCCTTCTTTTACATACCATTTGGTTATTTTTCCGGGAATGATGCTGTTCAGTTCCTGTGGTCGCTGCTCCTGCCTTAACGAAGTAACATTTCCGACACCTCTTAAATTCTGCGTCCAGGGCATGAGCAAAAGAATTAACAGGCAGACTAAAAATCCAATTAGCCAGTATTTTATTTTGCTCGATTTATTGTGCCGGTATATGGTTGTATATGCTTTTAAATTTTGCATGGTATTATTTTTTATCATTTACGATGGTGGTGCTACCTTCTTTTTGCATAACAATGATTTTAT
>JBKJPN010000137.1:0-23014 GCA_046595125.1 Ferruginibacter sp. | reverse complement strand
TTTAATACGACGGTACACTTCAATAAACTCTTCTCCCTTCACCGATTTTTTTAAGATAACAGAAGAAAAATTACCAGCCAGGCATCCCTGGGCCTCCACCAAATTTTCATTTTCAATAGCATCAAATAATTCCTGAATAACATCGTATTCCTGATAATTCATAACGTTCATCATATAATTGTAAGGTTTTAGTGAAAAATAATAGGCGGACTCACCGCAATTACCCTTATTATACGATTTATATTTGGGTTTACCAAAACAAATCTCAGTTTACCTTGTTTTAGACTTTGTCGTGTCATAAAAAAATAAACCAGTAAATTGGAGCTTTGTATTTGCTAATCAATGTTGTAATCTTTTTTTTGTGTTAATGCTTATGAGAAAAAATATCATCCTGCTATTTCTATTTTTTATTTCACCTGTATTTCTATTGGCACAAAAACAAAAAGCCGATAGTCTTTATAAGTTATTGGTATTGCAAAAACAGGATACTGCACGAGTAAAAATTTTATGGCAACTCGCCGATGAAATGAATGGTTTCAGCCCAGACAGTGCAATTATTTTTGCACAAAAAGCACTTTTTTTATCCAAGGAGCTTAATTACAAACCGGGGCAATCTAAAGCATTTGGAGCCCTCGCTATTTCATTTCGAAAAATTGGCAACTATTCAAAAGCATTGGAATACAACCTCCTTAAATTAAAGCTGGCTGAAAAGGAAGAAAATCCTGCCAACCTTGCCTCGTCTCTACTAAGCATTGGTGTAGTTTACCGATACCAGGAGGAATACTTAAAAGCCCTTGAATATTACTACAAATCAAATTCAGTAATACAAAAATACAATCTGGTTGATCAACATTATTACATCATGATGAACTTAGGCGATGTGTATGACAAACTGAATAACAGTGATTCAGCTTTCAACTATTTTAACAAAGCGTTAATCATTTCAATTAGTTTGAATAATGATGACTATATCGGAAATGCGATGACAGGGCTCGGGCATACGTATCGCAAGATGCGCATGTCCGATTTTTCGAAATTGAATTATCTTAATGCTGTAAAGCACCTCCTTATTGCCAATGATGATGAAGTTCTTTGTGAGGCTTACTTGGGATTAGCAAAACTATTTAGCCTAGACAAGTTGAAAATAGATTCAGCTATTCATTATGCCCGGCTTTCAAACCAGATTGCAGAAAAAGCGAGTTTTATAAACTGGCAGTTGGATGCCGCCGAATTTCTGACAGCGTTATATAAAGATGAAAAGAAAATAGACAGTGCATTTGTGTACATGAATAAAGTGCATGAATTAAACGATTCATTAAACAGTAAGGGAAAAATTAAGCAGATATTATTGATTTCAAGTAACGAAACCCTACGCCAGCTTGAATTGGCAGAAGCTAAAGCCATTGCAGCAAAAGAACGAAAAATGCAATTGCAATATCTGTTTATCGGTATCTTTATTCCAGGATTTTTTCTCTTTACCCTGCTACTAAGCAGAATTAAAATACATACAAGGATTATTAAAATTTTAGGAATCCTTTCTTTATTAATTCTGTTTGAATATTTGTTGCTGCTGCTGCATCCCCGGGTTGCAGAATTTACGCACCACAACCCCATTTACGAGATGTTGATTTTTGTTACAGTTGCTGCAGTGTTAGTGCCGGGGCATCATCGTTTTGAACATTGGCTAATAGAAAAACTGACCCATAAAAAAGGGTCAGTTCAATTGAAAAAAATAAGGTTTAAAGTAAAAGTACCTCCAACAGTTTAAAACGATAGATACTACTGATTACCCACTGGCGTTGGTTTTGTATTTCCTTTTATTGTGGTACTGTCATCAACAGCTGGTGTTGCCGGTTGATCCGATTGTACAGCTGGTGTTTCAACTTTTTTTGAGTCATTATTATTGCAGGCTATAAAACTTATGGCTGCAAAAAATAAGGCTACTACAAGAAATGTAAATTTTGTTTTGTTTTTAATAAGCATAGTTTAAAGTTTTAGGTAATAATATTACTATATTTAAGTCAGAATAAAAAATATAAGCATCGTTTTATTTAAAAAAACATTTACTCTTATTGATGAAAACAATATTCATAGCTTGTGTTTTCTTATTTGTAATTGCTTCTCCAGCAAAGGCACAAACTACCTATGAATTTTCATTTATGGTAAAAGATGCCGCTGTTTCCATACCAGCTAAAGCTTTTTTAGTTGATTATGGTGATGGAAACGGGATTGCCAGAATAAAATTTAAAACACTTAGGAGCAGCGACAGTTCGCTTATTGATTATAAAGTTTCACAAGAAATTACTGACACAATGAGCGGCTGCGTCAATATAGAAAGATTGTATTTTAATCTGGAAAGAAAACAACTTATTTCTGGATCCGATTCTGGAATTACCCTGCCTAAATATATTTGTTTTACAAAAGATAAAGAAAGCGACTTGTATGAACCCTTTGGTTTTAGCTACGCCATTGACAATTGTGGAGCTACGGTAACGGCTTTTTCGGCTATTCGCTATTTAGAAACGAAAGACCTCTCAAAAGAATTTGTACTCGGTTATTTCAATATCTACGAAAGCTTTTACAAAAGTCTGTTCTTAACTAAAACCAAAGATTTAACCGTAAGTGAGCGCAGTGTAAAGATGTATTTATTGGTTGTGGCCAACACATTTGATGATTCGATAGGAAGTGCCTGTGCAAAAGATATGCGGAGAACCGTCAAATTTTTTACCGATATAAAAGATTTTTTAGGTATTCAGTTTGAGTATGATACCATAGCAGGTAAAAATTATAATTTAGGGAATGTTGAAAAGGGAATTGACAGGCTTAAAAGAGCAGGGCCAAACGATATTGTAGTCTTTTATTATAGTGGTCATGGATTTAGAACCAGAGCAGATTCAAGATACCCTCCTTACATTGATTTAAGACCAAATTATAAAGAAAACCCAAACAACCTCAACTCTAAAAGTCTGGCCGATATTTATGATAAAATAAATAAAATGCCTGCCCGATTAAAATTAGTATTCAGCGACTGTTGCAACGATACCATCAGTAGCTACAGTGTTAAAGGAAAAGCTCCTTCCAGAACGAAGGGGTTTGCCTTATCCGGCAGCACTCAAAATGCGGCCGATTTATTTTTAAACAAATCAAAAATATCTGTTTTAGCAACCGGCGCCAATGTAGGGCAGCTTTCTATTTGCAACGATGATTTTGGCGGCTTTTTTTCGTATAATTTGTGGCAGTCCATTGAAAAACAAATTGGGTTTTTAAATGTTAACGCAAGCTGGGACAAGATTAAAGTAGAAACAAGCACCAATACCAAAAAATTATCGAACCGGGTTGAGTGCCCTAAAGCAGGCAATCCCAAAAGCAGGTGCTATCAAACGCCTTATATAGTGGTAGAAAAAAGCGGGACTGCCTTTTAAGTTTGCAGTTAATAAATCACCTTCCCCCATCTAATGTTACCCAATCTCTTTTTGTCCAGTTTTTTCCTTTTATATTTTTTGTCGCCATAATCCACTCGGTTGTATTCCGTAGATTTTGCATTACCGGATCACTCTTTAAAATAAACAAATAGTTAAATCCTTTACCAACTGCTTTATTGAGCCAGTTTATCGCCTCTTTGTTATCTTTTTTAATGGCATACAAACGGGCCAGGGTATAACAGGTGTTCATATCATTTGGCACTTCAGTAAGGTACAATTTATAAAAACTGATAGCTTTGTCAGCATTGCCCGATAGCAGGAAGTAGCGTCCTTTTAAATCAACAATTTCAGATAGCTGATACGGGTTAATTGATTCAGCTTCATCCAATACTTTCTTCGACCGTTCAAATTGCCCAGCATACATGGCAAATTCGGAAAACAGTAATCGGTTTTGAAAATTTATCTGGCTGCTGTCGCATAAATAACCGAGTTGTTCAAAAGCAGCCCGGTTTTTAAAAGAGGCTGTACATACATCTACAATCTTAAGCCTGGTGTTAGCATTGCCTGGTACAAACTCCAGTGATTTTGCAAAATAAGGATAAGCCTGTTTTTTTGATCCTGCCCAAATATAGAGGTTGCCTATTTTGAAATGTATTTCTCCCAGCAGTTCCCTATTAGCCATTAGTGTCGCGGCTTTTTTTAAATAATTGATACCATCATACCTGGGATAATAAATGGCTCCTGATAAATAAAGCCATTCGCCGGTAACGGGCATATAAATAAGCTTTAAACTGTCTTGTTGCAAAAAATAAAATTTTCCACAGCCTGTGTAAGTAACTCCCGGGCCCTGGTCTTCGGCTAGGTCATTATAATCTCCGGGGTAACCATCAGACCCCAAAAAAATCTCTTTGTTTATTTTAGGAAACCAGATAATCGTATCGGTTTTGCAGTTAAAAGACTGTTTCTCTGCCAGATCATATAAAAGAAGGCCTAACTTATAACTCCATTCGGCAGCAGTTGGAAATTTTTCTATGGCTCGGCGGTAAAAAGCATTCAATTCTTTATTTGTAAACTCTTTATTAAAAACAGTAAAAGATTTTATTACATATTCCGCTTCGGTGTATCTGCCTTGCTTTTCCAGCAATTGCCAGAATTTTATATAAGGTTGTGGTTTATCCGGAATTTCTTCAATTATTTTTTTATACATCAATTCGGCTTCATCAAAATGCTTCCAGCTTTCGTAAAGTGATGCCAGGAAATAATAATTTTCATTCTCTGCGTACTTACTACTTAAAAATAATTCCTCGAAACATTTGTGTGGGTATGGGTAAGCTGATTTAGCTATTAAATTATCATAGTACTTTTTAAACTGCTCATCGTTCATATAATTTTCAAGGGCATAGGTAAACATTAACTCAGCTTTTTCCCATTGTTTTTGAGCAAAATAAACCTTGCCTAAATAATAATAAACCAAAGGATTTTTACGATCAATATTTATTACTTTTTTAAAGTAATAGATTGCCAATGAATAATCCGGAATATCTGTTACAGCAAAAGGATTATCAATCCATGGCAAATATTCATTTGGTGCATCAGGATACAGCTTCAATTGATAGTATTTCTTTTTATACTCCTGAATGCCCAAACCAAAAAAAGCCATCAAATCATCTTTACGCAGCAAATTGGTATCAACGTCACAAAACCTTACAGTACTGGGCAAAACCATCTGCTTATCCATCATAAATGGAACATTATAAGATTCAAAATTGAAACCTTTCTTTCTCAAGTCGGCTTCGTAAAAAAAAGAATCGGCCAAGGCATATTTCGTAGTATTTAGATACACAAATCCCAACCGATCAAATGGTAAATAATGTCTCGAATTAATATCGATGGCTTTACGGTAGTCTTCTTCGCCATACAATAAGTTTCCCGATTTTTCATTCAGGTACCCCGAATTTATTATGGTTCCCTGCAATCCTTTTTGCAGGCTGTCTGCTTTAAGATTGGCTGCAACTCCTTTGCTGTATTGCCCCGTTTCAGCATACAACCCTGCCAGGTTTGCCCAGGGCAATGCCCAACTGTCTTTTCGTTTAGTTGCTTCAATAAAATATTTTTCAGCTACGATATTTTCTTTTTTCAAAGAATACAGGATACCTAGTTCATTGTAAATCTGTGGAGCCCTATCATCAAGCGCCAGCGCTTTGTTTTGCTCGGCCAAGGCCTGCTCAATTAATGGAGCAGGATTTTTTGTGAGGGGCATTTTTAACCGCAGGGCAACTCCGGTAAAATAATGCAATTTTACCTGCAGAATATTGTAATAATAATTGTCGGGCGTAATCAGTTTTAACGCCACTGCAAACATGCGGGGATACACATCGTAGCCGCTCTTGCTGATATTATAATATCTGCGGCGTTCAAGCTCAGCTTCATCGCCACGTAAATACTGGTTAATGATGTCGTGTGCCTTTTCATCAAATATCCGTACCAGGTTTTCCTTAAAGTAGGTAAATAATCCTTCGTCATTTTTCAACGCTGTTGCTAATCCACTGATTTTATCCTGCCCTTCCATCGTTTTAGCTTTCATCTTTATCATACGCAGCAATGCAAAGGGAATTTCAGCGGCATCAAGTTCAGCAAGATGCAAACTATCGGTTACCAATTCCAAGTTTTCGTTTTTCAGCAACTTAAAGAAATATTCGTCGGCCTCTACATCGGCATCTTCGTTATTTATATTATCCGGTTCAGTTCTATTAACAGAAACAATCAAAACAGAGTCAGTTTTAAGTAACATTTTTGCAGTAACAAACTCTTCTTTATTAATTTTTGACAGTTGAAAATTATCATTGCCATCTTTAAATACAGGGGTTTGAACTCGCTGTTCTTGGGCAAGTCCTACATCGTTTTTCATGGCAGTTTCCATGTAGGATCTGATCTCAGACACTGTTACAACAGCATCTTTGTTGGCATCGGCAGATCCTTTAAGTCCGTTTACGAGGTGATAAGAAAACACGCCTCTTCCACCACCCCACTGATCTCCTTCATTCGATAACTGATCGGGCTTACATGATGCAATTCGTATTTCCTTTTCTGTAGAAGCCAGCAACCGCTCTCCTAACAATTGATTTCTTTCCGGATTGCTATCTATTATTTTGCCCGACCGGCAGGCATCGGTAATTAATACCACATTTGCCTGCGTTCGAGCCGATAAGGTTTTTGCTATATCATTTAATTTGTCAACACTGAGTGACATACCTTCAAACACATCACGTGATGTATTGTAGCAAATAAGATAGGCATTGTTAAACATGCTAACACTTTCAACATCGCCATGGCCCGAAAAATAAAAGAATACAAGATCATCCTTTTTGCAAACCTTAGCCAACCAGTTTATAGCCAGTATTACGGCTGCCTGCGTAGCATTGGAATCGGTAAGCAATCTGATATTTTCTTTTTGAACCGAACCGCCTGTTTTGGATTGTAAAAATCCGGCAAATGCAATAGCATCGGCATTGGCATATTGCAACTGTTCTATGGTGGAATCTTTGTAGGACGATATACCCACTACTACCGCATAAACAGAAGGCCTTTCGGTTGTATTACCGATATTACCATTTGGTATTTGCGCTGTACTCCAAATCCCAACTACGATTAAGGCGAAAAAAAATATCCAAAATTTCATACAGTTGATATTAGCAAAATCTGCTTAAAGTTGGTATTAATATTCTGATATAAAAAACGGTTTAGGTTTCTTATTCTTTTGTAAATCCTGTGGCACGATTTTGTTCCATTTTACAGTGTTACGTAAATTTTCCATCATAGGATCTTCTGACAAGACATACCTGTAATTAAATCCATTTTTTATGGCTTGCTCCAGCCAGTTAAAAGCCGCCGGATCTTTTTTTAAACCCGCATATAAACGGGCAATGGTATAACAGGTGTTGGCATCACCAGGGTTTTGTTTAGCGTAATTTTTATAAAATTCGATGGCAGCATCTGGTTTATTCGACAGCATATTCAGTCTGCCTTTTAAATCGTCAAATTCATCCAACCTGTAAGGATGTATTGCTTCCGCTTCTGCTATTATTTTTTTAGCGCTATCATACTGGCTGGCAAACATCTCCATCTCTGCAAGCAATATTTTTTTTGCAAAATCTATTTTATTGCGATTGTATAGATATTTGAGCTCGGCGAGTGCCTCACTGTTTTTATAAATACCTGCAAGCACAGCAACAAATTCCTGCCTTGCGCTGCTGTTATCGGGGTAAAGCTCCAAAGATTTTAAATAAGCCGGATATGCCTGTTTTTTTGACCCCGCCCATACGTACAGCTTGCCTATTTTATAATAAATATCCGCTAACATTCCCTGGTCAGCTATCAATTCCGCCGCTCTGGTTAAATATTTAATACCATCTTTCCGAGGCGTATAAATTTCTGCGGCCAATTTTATGTATTCCAAAGTTCCTGGCAGAAAAATGCTGTTGCCCAACTCGTTTATGCTTTTCTGTAGATAAGTGGATTCTGGAATTTCATAGTCTTTTGAAGAATTTATTTGAAAAAGAATCTTGGTATCAACAAATATCTCTTTGTTTACATTTGGAAACCAGATAATGCTATCTAAATACCCATGGGTTGATGCTAATGCAGCTCTGTTGTACAAAAAAAGCCCAAGCCGATAATTCCAGTCTACATTATCAGGATACTTTTCAATTACTCTTTTGTAAAAAGCACTCAGTTCATTCGCCGCTTCCTCAGGAGCGATGACTTCGTAGCTTTTAATTGTATGCTCTGCCTCAGTAAACCTCCCCAGCTTTTCCAGCATCCGCCAGCATTTTAAATATCCCCCAATACCTTTGGGGGTCAATTTAATGATAACTTTATACATCTCTTCCGCCTCATCAAAATGCTCCCATTGTTCATATACAGTTCCTAAAAAATAGTAATCTTCTATCTTTTCATAATTTTTTTCGTAAAAAAAATCTGTAAGGCAATTATTCCCAAGCGTATATCTGCCTCTGGAAGCCGCTGCCTTACAGTATTGCCTCATTGATGCTGAGTCTAGCTTAAAATCAAGCGCATATTTAAACATCAGTTCAGCCGCAGCCCAGTTCCCTTGTTCGTAATAAATCTTTCCCAAATAATGAAACGCCAGTGGATTTTTTTTATCGAGATCTATAACTTTCCGAAACCAGCTAACAGCATTGCCGGTATCTTTTTTAAAATAGCTCTTCATACCTGAATAAAAGAAAGCCAGCGGATCATTCTTTGGTAAATCGGCATCGCTGATTTCACACTCATTGTCATATAGGTCAGGAACGCCGTCGCCATCGAAATCTTTGAACGTACCGCCTTTTCTAAAATACAGCCCTTTTTTTCTCAATTCCGCTTCAATAAAAAAAGAATCTGCCAGTGCATACTTAGCGGTATTTAAATAAACAAAACCCAATCGCTGAAAAGGTAAATAATGCCTTGAATTTAAATCAATCGAAGCTCTATAATACTCTTCAGCCAAAAGAAAATTACCCGAATTACCATACAATAATCCAAAGTTATTACTAACACAAGGCAGTCCCATTTGTAAACTATCAGCAATACGGCAGGCCTCAAACCCTTTGTCATTTTGATTACTCACCGTATATAAATAAGCTAAATTAGCCTGTGGTATGGCCCATCGTGGAGAAAATCTAGCCGCCTCCAAAAAATTAGCTTCAGCTTTTTCCCTATTATTTTTCGCCATATACAAAATGCCTAATTCATTGTAGATATAGGCTGCACGTGGCTCCAAAGCAAGCGCTTGTTTTTGCTCGGCAAGCGCCAGATCAATTAACGAATCTGCGTTCGCTGTAAAAGGAACTTTTATTCGTATTGCTACGCCTGCGAAATAATGCAGTTTAATGTTTAGTATGTTGTAGAAAAAATTATCCGGCTGTGTTAATTTTAACGCAAGCGATAACATTTTTGGATAAACATCGTAGCCACTTCTTTTTGCGTTATAATACCTGCGCCGCTCCAATTCGGCCTCATCGCCATTTAAATACTGGTTTATCACGGCTTGCACTTTCGTATCAAAATTAACTACCAGTCTTTCGTTAAAGTGATACAACGCATCGCCGTTGCTGCGCAAATCCTTTTCAAGTGCTGTTAATTTTAACTGTCCAGCATCGGTGCCAACGAAAGACTTAATACCTTTTATTAAGGCAAAAGGTATTTCCGCAACATTAAGTTCATCTAAATTCAAATCAGTGGTCAATTTTTCCAGCCGTTCTTTTTCAAACAATGAAAAAAAATATTCCTCTGGCTCTAGTTCTGCTTCAGTATTTTCATTCTGTTGGCTTATAGACATTAGCATCACATTTTTAGCCGAATCGTTTGATACCATTGTACGAGCAGCTATCATTTCTGATTTATCAACTTTCGACAATGAAAATCCATAGTCGCCTTTAAATACAGGTGTTTGCACCTTGTTCTCTGATTTTAGAATTAAATCAGCCTGCAGCGCATCTTCGAGGTAGCTTTTTATTTCACCCAAGGAAACTGTTCCATCTTTACTTTTATCGGCCAGTCCTTTTAAGCCATTAACCAGGTAATAAGAAAATACGCCCCGTCCCCCGCCCCAGTCGGCATTCTCGTTCGATAACTGATCGTAAGTACAAGAAGCTATTCGTATTTCTTTTTGTTGCGTTGCCATCAATTTTTCACCTACCAGTTTATTGGTCATGTATTGGGCATCTGTTACCTTACCCGAATGACAGGCATCTGTAATCAATACTACTTTAGCATTTGTTTCGGCAGATAAAGTATTGGTTATTTTATTGAGATAATCAACACTGAGTGCATTACCTACATAATTTAACGATGGCGAATTATAGCAAATAAGATATGCATCGTTGAACATGGTGATACTCTCCAAATCGCCATGGCCCGAAAAATAGAAATACACCAAATCATCTTTTTTAACTGTTTTTTTAAGCCAGTAAATGGCGTTGTAGACAGCTACGGTAGTGGCAGCCGAATCGGTCAATAAACGAATATTAGATTCGGGCACTTGTCCGCCGGCTTTGGATTTAAGAAAAGAAGCAAATATTTCGGCATCCCGATTCGCAAACTGCAGTTGTGTTATGCCTGGTTCTAGATAACTGGAAATGCCAACTATTACTGCATAAACATTGGGAGCATCGGTTGTTTGGAGCGTACCAGACCGCAACGGTTGAGACAAAATGGCAAGTGGAAGGATGATCGATAATAAAACATGAATCAAGTATTTCATCCTGATTATTTTGGAGATAATATTTAGTAAATTTTAACGCGGGGATACCCGCCCTTTAAAGATAATACTTAATCACAGCGTTGCAAATGAATTTGAAACAGACACTCGCTATTGGTTAAATGGTAAAAAAAACTGCGGCACATTTAAATTGTGCCGCAGTTTACCAATTAATTATTTTCCTTACTTTTTGTTTTTATTGGTACAATTCCTGCCATCTCACTAATCACATTTACCAAATCGGAACCAACAGGTACCACAAATTTCGTATTCTCACTCATGGCTTTTTCCACAGCTTCCAGTTTACGTAAAATCTGTGCATTACCAACAAAATATTCTTCGGCAGCTTCGTTTACCATTTTAATGGCTTCTGCTTCACCTTCTGCTTTTAATATTTGTGCACGTTTGCTACCTTCAGCTTCTTTAATTCTTGCACGTTTTTCACCATCAGCAACCGTTTCCCTAGCGGTAGCATAGTCAATCGCAGCTATCTTTTCATTTTCTGCCTTTACCACTTTGTTCATAGTTTCCTGTACATCAGATGGAGGATCAATTTGTTTCAACTCGGTTCTAATTACATCAATACCCCAGGTTTTAGTCTCTTCCAACAGGGTCTTATGCAACTCAGCATTTATTTTGCCACGTTCGCTGTTAGCCGATTTTAAAGTAAGCGTACCGATTATATTACGCAACGTTGTACGGGCTAGGTTTACTATCTGCCACTCGTAGCGGTTTACATTGTATTGCGAAGATTTTACACTCTCTTCATCAGATATTACCCTGAAATAAACTTGGGCATCAACCGAGGCGTTGAGGTTATCGTTGGTAATAATTTCCTGAGCCTGCGCATCAACCATTTGCTCGGTAACATTTACTATGTACATTTTTTCTATAAATGGTATAACCCAGTGAAAACCAGGATTGGCAAAGCGCCGGTACTTACCCAGGCGCTCAATAAGCGCCCGTTGCGTTGGCCGTACAATTTTGACGCCTAAAGCAAATAATAAAATTACCCCACCAATTACGTAAAGCATTTCCTTTTCCATGTTTTATGTTTGTTTTAATTATTGAAAATATCTTCAAGCAAAAATAGAAAGACCATTAGGTGGCTTTCTCTATGATGCCATTCGTAGGAAATTACGATAAAAACAGCATATTTCAATACTTAATTTTACCATTTGTTGCAAATACAAACCGGCCCAATCGTTGGGCCGGTTTTAAAAACATTATTGTTTTTATTTAGTTTGAATAAAGTTGATTGAACAAGAGTTTAAACGTTCCCTGTGCCTGTGCTCTAAATGTAATTTCGGGGCCAAATGCATATAGTTTTCCTTTTTTTAAAGATGCTTCAAAGGCCGTTACACCATTTTTAAGATAGGCCGAACCCCAAGACCAGCCACTTTTTAAAGGGTTATCGCTGCCAAACCAAGCTATTGGTTTAATGGCGCCGCTTGTAACAGCTTCCGGATTCAATTTAAATACCGGACTGTTATCAAAATAAACATCTGTTTGGGC
The DNA here is from genome assembly GCA_046595125.1 of Ferruginibacter sp. GTDB lineage: Bacteria > Bacteroidota > Bacteroidia > Chitinophagales > Chitinophagaceae > Ferruginibacter. Next base: position 10,816 of record JBKJPN010000137.1, on the reverse strand, counting down.
TTTAAGGCCAGATGCAGCAGTTAAACTGTTATCAACATTTACTTTTAAAATACTGCCCGGCGTATAATATTTATCACGACTTAGTGCTTTCTCCATTCCGTTTTCTATTTCTACCATGGCATTTGAAACAGGCAATTTAAAATGATAAGCCAGCTGGGTACTGCTTCCAATAGTTACTATGTTTCCACCTTCTTCTGTAAACTTTAGCAATTGCGGAATCGATTTATCAGCCGTTATCCTGCCAACGGTTTTCTTAAACTCATCCGGAATCTTATCTTCATCTATCAAAGCTCTTCCAGTTCCACGACTATCAATTGCTGGGATTGCTCCTTCCACAAAAACAATTACATCATATTTCATCCGCAGATTTCCAGTGTCGATATCTTTTGCATAAACTACATCAAATGAATAATTATATTGTTCCAATATCCATCTTACCCAGCCCGACGACATAGAACCTCCATACGTATCCCATAAGGCAATTCTTGCTTTTTTTATTTTGGAAATTGAATTGGGCTTTTGATTTACAACAATAAACTGAACATTGTTTTCTGCAACTGTTTTATCAATAATTGATTTTGCTTTTGTACCCGATGGAATATAAAACGAACCGCTGCTGTAGCCACTATTATTTGAAACATTGGTTATCCGATACACATCTGCACCGGCGTTAATTAAATTATTGACTGCTTTGTATGATTGATTTGCACGGGCATCCAGTACATAACCTGCCGATGAATTGGGGACAGCTTTACCATTAATTTTTATTTCTTTTCCAAGTGGGTTTTTCTCAAACGGCCCGTCAAAGCCATCCATAATACGGTCGAATTGAACGCCCATCTGATAGGCCAAAGTCCAGCCAGCAGCATCATAGGGCGAAATGGGCGGCCCACCGGGATACTGAAAATCATTGGGGTGATCCTGCGGCTCAAACATATCAAGCACATGCGGCCTAAAGGCTTGATTGGTTTTTATGACGTAAGAATTCGCAGGATATTTTTTTCCAGCAACAGTAAAATCAGCTATCGCTTTCTGTACTTCTACGCCAGTTTTAATTAAAGCATTTAAAAATGCTACGGCAGTTCCAAAATCAGGTTGATCAGCAGGTATAATATATCCCCTTGGATCTTTAAAAGCCACATTTTGCATTACGCTATCGTAAAATTTTACGGGCAAATTGGCGGTATTGCGGCTCCCCGTTTCGGCAATTCCTTTTATTCTTTTCAGCGAATCCTGGTACAACCTATTCATCTCATCTATTTTTAATGGAGATAATGACCAGGTATCTTTGTTTCCTTTATCAATGGCGTTTTTTCCCATCAAATAAATATTCATCAGCAATTCATCTCTGTGTCGTGATGCGTAATTTAAAACTGCATAATTCAACGAAACAGAATAATCAATGGACTGCCGGAACAACCATTTTTGAGGAACAATCGGGTTTGGTGTGGCCGCATTGGGTATTAGTCTTGATGTTACCAACGGAATATTTGAAGGATTGGGACTACCTACTATTTCAGTCAATAAACCAATCATGTTATGAAAATACGTGGTGGTGCGTAAACCGCCATTGTACCAGGTGGAGAATACCGAACCAGCTTTACTTGTGTAGCCGGGTTTATTCTCCGCATTCAATCGGTTTTGCATGGCCGCCCCCACTGCATCCAGACCAGTAATAATTAGTGGATCAAATACATAGTTAAAAGGGTCTCTGTATGGCGCTCCAGCCACAATAGAGCCTGGTGGTCCAGATTGATGGTGGTTATACATGATTTGTGGAATCCATTCAACAAACAACTGCCTTCCAATATTTTGGGTTTCTTTCAAATTCAGCATAAAAAAATCACGGTTATTATCGTGGCCTGCATATTTTTCATAGAGTCTAGGCAGATTCGATATTGATCTTTTTTCGGGATTCGCCTCTCTCATATACCAGTTGCTTACCAGTTCCTGTCCATCAGGATTTGCATGGGTCATTAAAATAATTACATCATCTAAAATGCGTAATGTCTCATCATCATTACGGCTAAGCAGTTGGTAAGCTGTTTCTATTAACTGATGAATTCCAACTGTCTCTGTTGCATGTAATCCGCCATCAATCCACACTACAGCCTTTCCTTCTTTAGCCAGCTGTGTGGCTTCGGCAGCGGTTAAGCCTGCCGCGTTACCCAGTTTTTGAGAAATTGTTTTGTACCGTTCAAGCAGTTTATGATTTTGTACCGATGTAACAATCAGCATAAACTGATCTCTCCCTTCTTCTGTTTTACCAATCACTGTGTACTTGGCCTTTTCGGATGACGCACCTAGTTTTTTAAAATAAGCTTCGGTTTGTGTAAAAGTGGCCAATTGGTAGTTATCACCAATGGTAAACCCAAAATGTTCTTTTGGAGTTGGGATGTTCTGAGCGAAGCCCGTAAGAATTGTAAAACATAAAACAGCTGTGAAAGCAAAGATTTTTTTGAGGAACATAGTTTTGGTGTATTTAAATCGTAAAATACATAATTATATCATGCATTGCTTGAAAGTTAAAAAATCTGGTGGGTAATATTTGCAATAAATAAACTAACTTTCATTAAGTTTATTTTTACTTTGACAAAAGTTCCATTGGGTTAATAATTGCAATATGAAGAATATTATCATTGCCGATGATCATAGTTTTATCCGGTTAGGGTTAATTCAGATTTTAAAAGATGAGTTCCCAGCTGTACAAATTACCGAGGCTGAAAACGGTGAAGCACTTATTAAAGAAGTAAGCTTACATAATTTTGACTTGGTAATTACCGATTTGGATATGCCCGGCCGCAGTGGACTGGAAGCGCTGGAACAGATAAAACTTATTAAACCCAATTTACCGGTTTTAATTTTAAGTATTTATTCCGACGAATTATATGCAGTACGAGTTTTAAAAGCAGGTGCATCAGGTTACCTTAATAAAAATTCGGCACCATACGAACTAATAACTGCTATACAGCGAATTAAAATGGGCCGCAAGTATATTACACCCGAAATAGCCGAAAAACTGCTCGACCAATTTGACAATGACAAACTACCGCACGAATTATTAAGTAACCGCGAATTTGAGGTATTCAAACTTTTGGCAGCCGGTAAAACCACGTCAGAAATAGCAACTTTATTTTCATTGGCATCTACAACAATCAGCACACACCGTAACCACATCATGGAAAAGATGGGTTTAACCAATAACTCAGAACTAACCCGTTACGCAATTACGCACAAAATTATTACTGACATTAATGCCTGATTGTTTTGATTATCGGCTGCAATTTGTAGTACTCAAACTACATATGGCTAAAATTGTTCTACCCTTGTAAAATTCAATCTACTAGTATTCATAACCTATGCATTTCTTTTCTTTGTAGCTAATCATAAAGTCGCAAATGAAAGTAGCCATATTCGACAACTCTATCGATATCATACATAGATTGAAAGATCTAGTAATTGAGGCCGAGCCTTCATCTACGGTTCAGTATGCAGTTGATTACAAAGTGGCACTATCTATTCTACCCGCGTTCAACCCTAATCTTGTAGTACTCGATATAAGCTTTAACAACAACGACCCATTTACGCTTATTAAAGAAATAAAAACAAAATTCAAAAATGCAACAGTAATTGTTTTATCAATACATCTGGATGAAATTGCAAAACAAAAATGTCAATTACTTGGTGCAGATTATTTTTTTGATAAGTATCATGAATTTGAAAAAATACCGGAAGTAATTAAAAAGAATGTTGTATTTTAATACATCATAAAAGCCTCAAACAAATAAGTGGATAAAAAAATAAACATATTAATATCGGGATTTGCCAGAAAGAGCGTAATATTTCCATTGGTTTTTTTAGCAACTATAATAGTTGGTGTGGCTATGTATTGGCTTGCACAGCAAAACAAATGGCTTAATACCGACTATTTACGGCAAAATGAGATTGTCAAATACGAGGAAAATCTCCAGGATATTTTATATTATGTACAGCGGGCCGAATCTGATGTAAGGGGATATATCATCAGCCATAACAAAGACTTTGTGTTGGATTTTAAAGAAATAATCGATTCGGTAAATTCGAATAAAAACCAATTGGAAATTGAAGATAAAAAATTGTCATTGGCATTTAATCCGGAATTAGTTACACAATATAACCGGCTTTTAAAAGAGAAAATGGCGATGTTGAGTGAAGCGAAATTGCTTGGCGATGAGGGTAAATGGGATGAAGCTGTATTTTTGGTGAATTCAGAAAAAGGAAAGTATCTATCTGACTCTATTTATGCAGTTATCCAAACTAAAAACAACGAAATAAGGACCTTTACGCAACAGGCAAATATCAAATTTATAAACATAAAAAAAAGCAATTCAAATCTTTCCCTTGCCGCTACCGGAGTTGCCGTTTTGCTACTTATATTGATTGTATTCTTTTTAAGAAAACAAGTGCAATTGAACGGAAACTTGTCGGCAGAAATTAGTCTGCAAAAAGAATTTTTTAAAACAACTGTTGAAAGCCTGGGCGAAGGCCTAATTGCCACCAATAAAAAAGGTGAAATTGCATTTATGAATCCGGCTGCAGAAAGACTAACGGGCTGGAATTTTAGTGAGGCAAAGCACCAACCGTTAAGCACGGTTTACAGAGTATACAACGAAGAAACAGGATTGCTGTTCAATAATGTTGTAAACAGAATTTTAGATGCCGGCAAGGCGGTTGAATTGGAAAATAATACGTTACTTAAATCGAAACAGGATGAGTACCTGGTTATCAGCAATAATGGCGCTCCCTTAAAAGATGAAGCAGGAAACATAACGGGAGCTGTTTTAGTATTTAATGATATATCCGAGAAAAAGAAGAATGAAGATGAGCTTAGGCAAAATGAAAGCCAGTTTAGAAACCTCATTGAAAATTTACCTGAAGCAGTTTACACCTGCGATGAACTTGGATATATACAACTGTATAATAAAGCAGCTGTTAAGCTATGGGGACGTGAACCACTGGCTGGTAAAGAATTGTGGGCCGGCAGCTGGAAAATACTGAACCTTGATGGAACCGAAATACCGCCAGAGATTTGCCCGATGGCGACAGCTATTAAAGAAAGACGACAAGTGCTGGGTAAAGAAATCCTGATACAAAGGCCAGATGGAAGCACCCGACATGTGCTGCCCTCTCCCACTCCGCTGTTTAACAATGAAGGCAAAATAACCGGCGCTGTTAATATGCTGCTGGATGTTACTGATAAAAAAGAAAGGGAAATTTTAATTAAAAAAACAGAAGAGAAATACCGCAATCTTTTTGAACAGGGAAATGATGCGATTGTAACTTATTCATTCGACGGTACCATTCATGAGTTCAATGATATTATTTGTACCATGTCGGGCTATACAAGAGAAGAGTTTGCCAAATTTAAATTGCAGGATATTCTTGTTGGCGACATGATACTAAGTACAGAAAAATACAATGCAATACTTGCAGGCGAAATGGTAACCATTTTGCGGCAGTGCCGCAAAAAAAACGGAACGGCTGCTGATTTAGAATTTAAAACAAAAATGAATTCGGAAGGTATTGTAGTAGGATTTGGCCGCGATATAACAGAGCGTAATAGAAATGAAGAAAAACTAAGAAGCGCTATAGAAAGGTTTGAAATTTTATCAAGAGCTACCAGTGATACTATTTGGGACTGGAACATTAAGGAGGACAGTATAACTTACAACAGAGGTATCACAAAAACGTTTGGGTATAGTTTGGCTCAAATAAAATCAAGAGCCGACTGGTGGAAAGAAAATACGCATACGGATGATAACATTGTTGTGGATAATCAAATGGCAGAACTGTTTAAAACCCAGGGGCAGAATATACAAATGGAATACCGGTATCGCTGTGCCGACGGCAGCTATAAACACATTAAAGATCGGGCCTTTGTTATTTATGATGCCGAAGGAAACCCGGTACGTATGGTTGGTGCTATGCAGGACCTCACAAATGAAAAAAATCATGAACGAGAAATAGCCATGACGGTGATTGAAACGCAGGAAAGCGAAAGACGTGAATTAGGTATGGAGCTGCACGACAATGTAAATCAGCTTTTATCGGCTACACTACTTTATTTAGGTATGGCTGTAAAAGGAGAAAAAACTGCTGCTGAAATTTCAGGAACGCTTAAGGATTGTATGAATTATATAAATGTAGCCATCACAGATATCAGGAACCTGTCGCACCGCCTTACTCCCCAAACATCCGAAACTATTCCCCTTAAAGAAGTTATTGAATGGTGTATTGAAGCTTTGAATAAGACCGGAAAGCTGGAAATAAATCTGGAAGTTGATAAACGGGCCGATGAATTAATAGCGGAAGATATAAAGACAAATTTTTACAGGATTATTCAGGAACAATTGCATAATATTCAAAAACACGCAAAAGCAACTAAGGTTGATATTAAAGTAGAAGTGCTAGAAAATAAGTTTTGTCTGAGTATTGAAGACGATGGTATTGGTTTTGATCAGGATTTAAAAAAAGCTGGTATTGGTTTACAAAATATTAAACGACGTGCCGAAATATTCTTTGGCACTTTCTCTCTGGAAACGGCGCCGGGTAAAGGTTGCAGAATTTCGATAGAACAACCCTTTACAACAAAGGCATAGATAAAATAACTCCAACATATTTTTACCGGCAATTAATTTAACAGCTTTCTGATTAATTAAGTATGGTAATAAATTTCAATAGCGGTAAATTTGCAGCATTAAGTTATTAAACAACCGCAGTTATGAGTCAACATGATATTTTTCAATTAATTATTTATATAGTATCCGGTTTTTTAATTGGCATGTTTGTGCACAAGATCATTATGCCACTTATCGCCAGGTTGGCACGCAAAACGACCATCAAATCAGACGACCTGATTATTAAATCCATCCGCAACTGGGTAATCCCCTGGTTTTTGGCACTAGGCCTTTTTTTAGGTTTAAGGAGGCTTGATCTGGACAGCCGTTTTATATACTGGCTGGAGAATGGGTTGATGATATTCTATGTTTTATCTGCCACACTTATTGTTGCCCGTATCATTTCCGGTATGCTCAGTATTAAAGCTGCAGGTTCTGATGCTGCAATTCCTTCATCATCTATTGTTGGTAATATTGTACGTGGCATTATTTATTGCGTTGGTTTACTAATAATACTTCAGTCACAGGGTATTTCTATAACCCCTGTACTCACTGCATTGGGCGTTGGGGGATTGGCTGTAGCCCTTGCTTTACAGCCCACGCTCTCTAATCTGTTTGCTGGCTTACAACTCATTTCTTCCGGTAAATTAAACCAAGGTGATTTCATAAAACTATCAACCGGCGAAGATGGTTTTATTGAAGATATAACCTGGAGGAGTACCACCATCAGGGCCATGAGCGATCACCTTATTATCGTACCCAACTCCAAGCTGGCTGATATGATTGTGTCAAATTATTTTCTTCCCTATTCGGCTTTGTCATTTTTAGTTGAAGTAGGAGTAAGTTACGATAGTAATCTTGACCACGTTGAAACAGTTACTAAGGAAGTAATAAAAGAAACGCTTAATGACATGGAGGGCGGTGTAAAAGATTTTGAACCTGTTATCCGTTTTTCTGGTTTTGGCGATAGCAGTATAAACCTGAAAGCGATTTTACGGGTGGATGATTACTCGGCCCAGTTTGCTATAAAAAGTGAATTTATAAAAAGACTCCATCAGCGGTTTAATAAAGAAAACATCAATATACCTTTCCCTATTCGCACGGTGTTGATGAAGAAAGAAGGTTGATTTTTTTAAACTGTTGCATAAGTATAGAAAATAACTTTATTTAGCGTATTCAATTAATCACTAAATCGATTGTTATGACTGCTTCAGCCAAATCTGTTTGCTATTTTGGGTTTTACCTTTATTTCGTTGGGCTCACTTTAATGATTGCACCCAATTTTTTGTTAAGTACTATGCAATTACCTGCAACTTCCGAAGTGTGGATAAGGGTTGTTGGTGTACTTGCATTCAGTCTGGGCTATTACTACCACCGAACTGGCGCAGGAAATGTACATGCATTTTTTAAGTACACTGTGCCCACCAGAATTTTTGTTTTTCTATCCTTTTTAGCTTTTGTACTATTGAACTATGTTTCTCCGCTACTAATTATTTTCGGCGCAGCAGATCTTGCCGGCGCAGCCTGGACCTGGTTTGCGTTAAAAAAATAGTAATAATAATTTAAGCTTCTTAATAATTTTATTTTTTATGAAAGATGATAAAGACAGGGTGCAACTCAATGCAGTAGAAGATCACGACGGTATCCTTACTATCCGTGGTGGTGGCGCCAAGAGAAACTGGAACGGCATACATTATAAACAAGGCATGTCGGCAAAGAACGTAGGCACAACAAAATTATCGGCCAATATTGCAACCATTCCGCCGGGCGGGGTTGCATTTGCACATATTCATATTGACTTTGAATTGATTCTTTATATCATCAGCGGAAAAGTTCGACATGAGTTTGGCCCTGGTTTAAAAAATATTTTAGAAAACGAAGGCGGCGATTTTATTTATATAAAACCCGGTGTGCCGCATGAAGTATTCAATATGAGCGATACAGAACCTGTTATTGCTTTTGTTGCCCGTTCATCTGCCGAAGAGTGGGATAATATTATTCCTTACAACCGTAACCAGGATAGTTAATTTCAATTTTAGTAAATGAGTTGGATAAAAATTATTCCTTCGAAAGAAGCTACCGGAAATTAAAAGAAAGCTACAGTCCTGTGGTATCGTCGGGTAATAATGAAAACCCAAACGATTGGAGTCATGGCTAATTTCAAAGCCCGGTAAAAAAATGGTCAAACTTTTACGTTTGACCATTTTACTTTTCTATTGTTTTGTCTCTTCTTTTTTAGGAATGGGCAGCAGTTTAATATAACTTACTTTAAAACGGCCATCAACCAGTTCGCCTTGTACCTCTGCTTTACGAATGGCATTACACATTCCGTCATGTGCATGTGCATCGCCATAATTATCCATATCGGCACCATCTACATAATAGGCCTTGTCATCAATACGTACTGCCATATCGCAACCTTTGCCGGGCAGGCCCAGTTTGCATTTACCACATGATACTTCAACAGTTTGCAAAACTTTATCTGGATTGGGTGCCAATCCTTTTTCGCCAGTTTGAGCCATAGCGCCAAGTCCCAGAAAACTACATACTAAAGCAACTAATAATGATTTCATAAAATGATTTTTATTGATGAGAATCAAATGTAAACAAAAATTAGCAGTTAAATAATTACTCGCAAGCGGGTATATTAAAAGCAGGCGTCTCTTAGCATCTGCATATACAATTTCCCTTTTTTTCTTGCAAAATCAATATTGCGTTCCGGTATTTCATCGGGATTTTTATAGTGCTCCAAAGCCTTGTCTATACTGGCTTCTCTAAGCAAGTGCAACATGGGATATGGTGAACGGTTGGTGAAATTAGCAGCATCATCTTCATCGGCACCAGCAAAACAATATTGCGGATGAAAGCTAGCGAGCTGATAAATACCTTCATCTCCTTTTTCATGCATCAGCTTCTCAGCCTTATCAACCAAATCCAGGTAATCATTAAAATCTTCAGCTGATTTTGAGAGAATGAGGAAACTTGTTTCAATACTGTCATCCTCATCTAAGCGGTTTAATTCTTTTGCAAAAGAACTGAGGCACTGTTCAACCGAATCATTTTCTTCTACCTTGTAAAAAACAGTTTTTTGTTTAACAACTGCTGCCGCAAAGGGGCAAAAATTACAGCCTATCACCACATCTGTAATCCACTTTTTTGTTTGCTCAATTATTTTATCTGATTTGTTCACAGCAATTTATTTTCGGTTTAAAGATAATAGTTTTTCTTTGCGGCGTATGGCTTTACACATCGCATCATTAAACTCGGGCAGCAATGGCAATTGTTATTATGTAGGTAATACAAACGATGCTGTTTTAATTGATGTAGGCATCAGCTGCCGGGAAGTAGAAAAGCGAATGAAGAAACTGGGGTTGGAGATGCAAACGGTAAAAGCCATTTTTATATCGCATGAACATGGTGATCATATCAAAGGTGTATCAACCCTGGCAAATAGGTATTACCTTCCGGTTTATATAACCGAAAAGACTGCCAAAAACGGTCCCCGACTTATTCGTCACCTTTCCAGAACTTTTGAAGCAAATGTACCTGTGCAGATTGGTGAATTGACGATTACTCCTTTCAGCAAATTTCATGATGCTGCAGACCCACATAGTTTTACTATCAGCTGCAGCGATACAACCATAGGCGTAATTACAGATATTGGCAAAGTTTGCGATAATGTGATTCATCATTTTAAACAATGTCACGCTGTTTTGCTAGAATCTAATTACGATACCGTAATGCTTGATACTGGTAAATACCCTATTTACCTTAAGAACCGCATCCGTGGCGGATTAGGCCATATCTCAAATGAAGAAGCCTTGGAACTTTTTATTAAACACCGCTCTCCTTTTTTATCGCATTTGTTGCTTGGCCATTTGTCAAAAGAAAATAATTCACCTGAGAAAGCCCTGGAAATATTTGCAGCACATGCAAACTGCACGAAAGTTATTGTGGCTTCACGTTATCAGCACTCGGAGTTGTACTGCATCAATGAGATGAATACAGTGGATAAAAAAACTGCGCTGCCTGTTGTCAGTACATCGCAGTTAAATCTGTTTGAAAAATAAGGCTGTCATAATTTACGTTTTCTGTCAGCCTGAGCTTGTGGAAGGCGGGTTAACAAAACGATACCGTCTTCGACAAGCTCAGACTGACAG
>JBKJPN010000038.1:0-3891 GCA_046595125.1 Ferruginibacter sp. | reverse complement strand
AATTCATCTAGAACCGGATCAGTAGGAATTTGTTCAATAATGATTTCTGCACGGTGTATTATCCTGTTACTCAAAGTACTTAAAGCAGGAATATCAAGGTTAATATAAGTTCCCGGCGAAGTTTGAAGGTAATGTTCTCCTGATGCCGGATTCATAATGGGTCTTCCTGTTCTGTTACGCTCAATATTGTTTACCGTATTTGATAGCGGTATTGTAGAGGATGTAGTACCGCTTGTATTTATTCTGAAAGATGTATAAGTTGTATCTATTACTCCTGCATTTTTTTTACGGTAATGTATTTCTAACTTGGTTGCGGTATCAGAAATTCTTACATACATTAATCCATTACCAACACCATTGGCCAAAACAGCAATACCATTATAGAAACGCCTATAAAGAGAATCAGAATAAAAAGCGTTATTGATGGAATTGCCAGCAATACTATCGCGACTAAACAAAGCAGCAGCCCAGCTATTACTCAGCTTTATTCTAATTTGATTTTTCACCGAATCTCTGCCATTGGTAAATTTTACATAATTACCTAAAGTGCGCACGTCCACATCCTTACTACCTAAAATGCTGCTGGAATAATTAGGCTGGTAAGAAGTTAAATTATTAATTTTAATTGAATCCTTGAAAGCATTGTCAGTTACTTCACGCACTTCAATATGCACGGGAATTGCACTGTCGCCCCAAAAACCCTCATATTTTAATGTTAACACTATCGAATCAAGGCCAACACCCGGTCCAGTTACGGTATCTGTTGGATTTCCAAAATAATACGGGTAAAATGGTGCCTTAAGCTGCATGAAAATATTGGCCTTAGTAGTTCCAAACAAGGGGTCGTTATTAATAGCCCCTAATGCATGCCCGTCGCCCTTTCCTACAAATACAGAATCGGGAAATAAGCCCTGTGAAGAATTAACTGTTAGAATTGTATCAAATGTATTTACATTATCAACAGCGGGTAAAAGATCACTACCAATATTGGTGGTATCAAATTTTGTACAGTTCCAGCTAAACAAAGCAAGCAGAATGATAGCAGTTAAAGCTATTGGTAGAATACGTTTTTGCACTATAATATTTTTATGAAATTTTGTGTTTTCTACTTCGCAAGGTCGGCATACAATTGCAAATAGTCTGTTAAATCACTTTCGGCATCATACTTAAGTATTTTTTTGCCCTTTACTTTCGAAAATGCATCGACTAGTTTCTTATCAACTTTTTCGGCACCAAAAGTAATGGCATCGGCGTAAGTAGCACCTCCATTAAACATGGCCAAGTTATTAATATCCTTAAAAGGCTCTAATTCCTTTTTGGTAACATAATCATTTATGGTTGCCATCTTTAAAAAGTCGGCACCCAATTTTTCCTTAAAAGTATTTTGGCCAATAGTGTACACTATCTTACTGTTGCTAAAAACAGGCTCTTTCTTGTAAGCATTTTTAATAAACATAGGTACCAATCCGGTCATCCAACCACTACAATGAATTACATCGGGCGGCCATCCAAATTTCTTAACCGTTTCCAGGGCACCTTTACAAAACAAGACTGTTCTCAAGCCGTTATCATCAAACCATTTTTCTTTTTCATCATGAAAAATGGATTTTCTTTTAAAGTAATCCTCGTTATCTAAAAAGTAAATTTGTAGTCTGGCATTGGGCAGAGAAGCCACTTTTATCACCAAAGGATAATCATCATTATCAATGGTTACATTAATGCCGGATAAGCGAACAACTTCATGCAAACGATGCCTTCTTTCATTAATTACACCAAACCGGGGCATTATACAGCGAACTTCCATACCGCTATCGTTCGACTTTACTGCCAATTTATTCACTATCTCTGCAAAATCTGTTAGTTCCAGATAGGGCGACATTTCGTTGGCAATAAATAAAATCCTTTTCTTTGTACTCATTTACACGTAGTTTGTTGCTGTAATATGTTATAAACGGAGTGCAAAAGTACGAAATTTAATCGGTAAAATCTGAATCCACAGGCATTGGACAACTTAATGCTGTTAATATGATATTATTTAAGAAAGCTGTCGACATTTCAAAATACTTGATACAGCAGAAAAACGAAGGTAGGTCTGTTGGATTTGTGCCAACGATGGGCGCCTTGCACCCCGGCCACCTTTCACTCATTAAAAATTCACAATCCGATAATTCAATAACAGTTTGCAGCATTTTTGTAAATCCTGCCCAGTTTAACGATAAAAAAGATTTCGACAATTACCCCAGCACTATCGAACAGGATATTGATATGCTAGAGGAAGCTGACTGTGATGTTTTGTTTTATCCTGATGTATCAGAAATTTACCCTGTTGGAACTGATACCGAAAAAATATATGACCTGGGGTATTTGGAAAATGTGTTGGAGGGGAAATATCGCCCTGGACATTTCCAAGGAGTATGCATGGTTGTACACAAGCTCCTCACTATTATTCCTTGCAATACTATATATATCGGTCAGAAGGATTACCAGCAATGTATGGTTATTAAAAAACTGATTGAAATTGAAAATATACCAACGAGCATTATCATATGCCCTACCCTTCGTGAAGCTGATGGCCTAGCCATGAGCAGCCGGAATGTAAGACTGTCCTTGATTGAAAGAGAAAAGGCAACCTTGATATCTGAAACACTTTTGTTCTTAAAAAACAATCTTAAACCGGGTAACCTAAATGAACTAATACGTACAGCAACTGAAAACCTTAATACTGCCAGTTTTAAAGTTGATTATATTGAAATTGCCAATGCCAACAATCTGGAATTAATCAAACATTGGGATGGCAAAACCAAAACTGTTGCGCTGGCAGCTGCATTTTTGGGTGACATCAGATTGATTGACAATATGCTTTTATAAAAATAAAATCCTAACTTCTATCATTCCAAACAATCCCTTCGTAATTTGTAACCGATTATGAATAAACGGTTACTTTCCATATTGCAATATGTATTATTCTTGGGTGCAGGTATATTTTTGATATGGTGGCAGTTTAAAGATATGAGCGCCAGAGACCGTGCAGATTTTTACAGCTCCTTTCAAAAAGCCAATTATTGGTTAATCATCCCCATAGTATTTATGTCTTTACTCAGTCACCTGATAAGAGCGATGCGATGGAAATATTTAATGGAACCACTCGGCTTTAAGCCTGCCCTGAAGAATGTTTTTGCGGTAACCATGATTGGCTACCTGGCCAATTCAGCTATTCCACGATTGGGTGAAATTTTAAAATGCAGTTTTTTAGCACGCTACGAAAAACTGAAATTTGACCAGCTAGTGGGCACTATTATTTTAGAACGAACTTTTGACCTTTTTTGCTTCATTCTTTTTATTGCCATTACCATAATTATTCAGGTTGATGTGGTGGGCAGTTACGTTCAATCAAGACTTGTTGACTTGGGCACTTCCAGTGGTATTCCTCTATGGGTAAAGGTTTTGGCAGTTATCTTTATTTGTGTTACAATAGTTTACGGTATTAAATTATTATTTAAAAAATATCCGCAAAGTAAAATCTTCAGCAAAATAAATGCTTTTATAAAAGGTATTATCGAAGGATTTAAAATTATCAGACACTTAAAAAAGAAAAAGCTTTTTTTAATCAGCACGCTGGCAATCTGGGTTCTGTATCTGTTACAGGTATACATCGGTTTCTCGGCCATGCAAGGCACTTCACATTTAACGATTAAAGCTGCATGTGCCGTATTAACACTAGCTTCCTTGGCCATGATAGCATCACCGGGAGGTATTGGTTGGTTTCCATTTTTTGTAATGGAAACATTGGTTATTTACGGCATCTCCGAACCACTCGGTTATTCCTTTGGATGGCTCATTTGGGGCGTTTCCACAGGCATTATCGTTATCGTTGGCCTGGCCAGTCTTTTA